>JBAZZN010000113.1:0-8283 GCA_041658815.1 Thermoplasmatota archaeon | reverse complement strand
TTTTGTCAACACGGCAACACCAACACGGCGGCGGGCGGCGGTGGGGTTCCGAGCCGGGGCTCCTCGCCCCGGACCCCCGCCAATGGCAAAGCCCTTGGAACCCGGGCCTCGCCTGATGGCTCGGCGATCCGCCGCGACGAAAACGTCGCGGCTGTGCGGAAGGGGAGACCCCTTCCGCCGCCATCCCCCACAGCGGCGGTGCGCGCTCGCTTCGCTCGCCAGCGCACAGAAAAGATAGCATCGAAAGGAAAAGTTGTCCGGCCATAAGCGGGGCTCCTGCGTCGCAGATGAAACTTTCTCATTAGATGGAACGCGCGCGCCGCGCGCGCGACGGATCAGTTTCGAGAAAGTATCATCGCTCCGCAGGAGACGAAACCCGCGGCCGGACGACGTGAGTCCGACCGGTGTTCTATACATGCAACGCAAGAACAGCGATAGCAAGGTCTCGATCGAGCGCGGGTTGTTCAACCTCGCCGTCGGGAACACGGTTGAGCGGAGTGACTACCAGGACGCGCGTCGTGCGGAGACGCGCGGCGGGTGCGATCCCATGAAGGACGTCGGAGTCGCGACGTCGGGGTCGCACGGCGTGAAGTCGAGGACGTTCACGCGGTGGGATGCGAAGGAGAAGCGGCAGCGCAAGTTCTACTACGACAGCTTCGCGGAGAAGTGGGTCGAGCAGGACACGAGGCCGCGCTGGCAGCAAGACCTTGAGGCTTGCAGGGCGCGGCTCGCGGCGAAGGGCAAGCTCCCCAAGGGGGCGAAGAAGTGAGCGAGGAGCGCGAGTGGCGCGATTGCCGCGTGTGCGGCAAGCGCGCGGCGGTGCTGAGCTCGGGGCGGTTCCCCGAGCACCGCATCTACCGGGAGACGTGCCCGGGGAGCGGGCAGTTCGTGGTCAGGTGGGACGCGCAGCGCGAGCGGCGCGCCGTCGAGGCGGTCGCGGGGAGGTGGTCCGCGTGATGCGCGCGGACGTGTTCACGCCCACGCGGCGCGAGCTCCTGATGCACGTGCGGGACGCGCCGGGCGCGAGCACGCGCGCGCTCGCGAGACGCGCGGGTCTCGACGACTCGACCGCGGCGTACCACCTGGGACGGCTTGCGAAGGCGGGCCTCGTGGTGGAAGAGCGCGCGGGGAACGTGCTCGCGCACTACCCCGCGGGCTGGGGCGACGCGCGGGCGCGCGCGTACGCGACGATCTCGACGGAGGCGCGCGTCGCGCTCGCGGTCCTCAAGGACCTGATAACGGCGCGCGCGGCGGAGGTCGCGCGCTGGAGCGGCATGCCGCTTGGCGTGACCAGGCACGCGCTCTCGCTTTGCGAACGGCGCGGGCTCGTGCGGCGCGCGACGAAGCGCGGCTTCTTCGAGGTGGTCGAATGAACGAGTGCCTCTACTGCGGCGCGAAGGTGCAGACGTTCCAGGCCTTCTGCGACTCGACGTGCGAAGGCCTGTTCGGCGTCGCGGAGACGAACGAGTGCGCGCAATGCCGCGAGGACTACCGGCTCGTGGGGTTCACGCGCGACGGGCGCCCCGTCATGGGGTGCAAGGAGTGCGGCGAGAGCTACGACGTTCCGGCTCCCGTGGGGGTGGCGTAGGTGCGCGCACGTGGGTCGGCGCTGTCTCGCGTCGTGTGCTGGTACTGCGCTCACGAGTGGCTCACGCGCGTCTCGAAAGGGATGGCGCGGTGTCCGTCATGCCGCACTTTCAACCATGCCGGCGAGAAGCGCAGGGGGGTGGCCTGATGAGTCCCGACGATGAGGGGGAAGTCGTCGAGTGCCCGAGCTGCTCGGCGGAGTACGAGAAGGACTCGTACTGCGGCGAGTGCGGGTACGGCCAGGAGGTCGGCGAGCTCGTCGAGGCTGAGCCTGAAGCGGCGAAGCAGGAGCCGGTGTACGCTCGGGCGGTCGATGCGCGGCCGTTCCCCGTGCATGAGGCGGCCTGGTGTCCGCACTGCGTGGCGTGGCTGGGCACGTTCCCGTCGAAGGAGGAGGCTCGCGCCTACGAGGTTTCGTTGGCGAACCATCCGTTCGAGTTCTGCGTCCGCCGAAAGGCGAAGTTGAACGGGTCGGAGGAGTGGCGGCTTCGGCACGAGGCTGCGAAGTTCGGGAGCCTCGCGCTCTCGCCGCCGACGAAGCCGCGTGTTCCTGCCGGCGAGCGGGAGGAGGTGAGCGCGTGAAGCGAGACGTGTACGCCGAGGTCACGGCGAAGATGATCGACGCGCTCGAAAGCGGCATGGTGCCGTGGAAAAGGCCGTGGACGTCCATGGGCGCGCATCGCAACCTCATCACGGGACGCGAGTACCGCGGGATCAACGTGTTCCTCACGGCGTTGAGCGCGATGAAGGGCGGTTACGCGTACCCGTTGTGGGTGACGATGAAGCAGGCCAACCGGCTGGGCGGTCGCGTCCGCGCGGGCGAGCGCGGGACGCTCGTAGTGTTCTGGGAACCCCGCGTGGACGTCAGGAAGAACGCTGCGGGCGAGGACGAGGAAGTCCGCCGGCTCGTGTTCAAGAAGTACTACTGCTGGAACGTCGAGCAGGTCGACGGCCTCGTACTGCCGGAACTTCCGAAGCCCACGGGCGCGGCGACGCACGACGGCGCCGACGCTCTCTGGGCCGGATACGCGGACAAGCCCGCCCTCCTTCACGGAGGCGGAGCCGCGTTCTACACGGCTGGGTTGGACGCGATCCAGTTGCCGGCACGCGCCTCGTTCGAGAGCACGGGAGCGTACTATCAAGTGCTCTTCCACGAGTCTATCCACTCGACGGGCTCGCGGAGCCGGTTGAACCGGTCGACGCTCACGCAGGCAGGCAAGTTCGGGGACGCGAACTACAGCCAGGAGGAACTCGTGGCCGAGATGGGCGGCGCGATGCTCCTCGCGCGCGCGGGCCTTGAGCCGGCCTATGAGAACAGCGCGGCGTACCTCCGCGGTTGGCTCAAGGCGTTGAACGACGACCAACGGCTCGTCGTGATGGCGGCGCAGCAGGCCGAGAAGGCCGCGCGGTACGTGCTGGGAGATCGCGAGAAGCTGCCATCCGAAGCGGCTGGGCCGTCGGAGGCGAGCGCGTGACGCGGAGCACGAAGCGTTGCCTGCATTGCAGGCTGAAGCTTCGCCGCGTCGCGGGCCGTTGGCTCCACGAGACGATGGAGGACGCGGCGGCGTGCTCCGAGTACCGGAGGGCGAGCGCGGCATGAGGCTCGACGAGTGGCGCGCCGAGTATGCGGCGCTGGGCTTCGCGACGATCCCGCTCGTGCCTTGCGGAAAGCGTCCGCTGCGCAAGGGCTGGCTCGACGGTCGCGAGTCGCAGTGGGAAGGCGCGCCGGCGCGCGCGAACATCGGGATCCTCACTGGCGCGCGCTCCGGCGGGCTCGTCGTGCTCGATTTCGACACGCGCGACGGGCCCGAGCGTGTGCTGGGCATGACGCCGCAGCAGCTGGCCATCGTGACGATTGTCGTCGAGACGAGCCGCGGGTGGCACGTCTACGCGCGAGGCGACGACGTGGCGTCGGGGACGCCTCTGGAGGGGCTCGATGTGCGGGGGGAGGGCGGGATGGTCGTGGCTCCGCCGAGCGTTCACCCCTCCGGCGGCGTGTACGCGTTCGTGGGGACTTGTCGAAGCGTCGTCTCGCTCGACGCGATCGCGCCCATGTTGAGCATGCGGTCGCCTGAGCCGTCGGCCCCGATCGACGCGCTCCAAGAAGCGGAGTCGTGGATCGGCCTGCAGGCGCCGAAGCTGCAGGAGGCCTGGCGGCGCCTCAAGGAGCCGCCGTCCGGCTCGTTCGATGCGAGCCGCGCCGATTTCGCGATAGCCCGGTGCTTGTGGGAAGGCGGCTGGAGTCGGGAAGACGCCGTTGTGGTCCTACTCGCGCTTCCCGGCTCGCGGGCGCGCGAGCGGGGCGAGCCCTATGCGGCGCTTACGGTGGCGCGCGCGTTCGCGGTGCGGGGCGGCCGGGTTTGAGATAGGAGGATACGCACGCACCTGCGAACGCGGTGAACGTGTCACCCCGCGATGACCGCGCTCAGCTCGCGGAATGCCGTCTGGAGCATCTCCTGGTGCTTCTTCTCCGGCCGAAGCCGGATGACGCGCTCGAGCTCGGCGGCGCCGAGTTTCTCGCCCGCGGCTTCGATGCGCTCGCGGATCACGCCCAGGTCTGCGAGATACTTCGTTTTCTTCTCTCCGGTCCGGTCGAAGTAAGCTTCGGTCTTCATGCCAACGAGGTGCTCCCATGTTGGCACGTACACGCCCTCGACGACCTTCGCGCTCTTGAGCGCGTCCGCGAGAACGTGCGGCTCGATGAAGTCCTCCCTACCTTCGATGAACTCGACGGGCACCATGCGTCCTCGCACGGTGATCTGCAGCGTGACGCTCGCGCCGTCCTTCTCGAACTTATAGTGGCCTTTGAGGGCGGTCGCGATCTCGTCGAGGACGGTCCAGTACTTCTCGACGTCCTCGATGTGGAACGGGTGCACGTCCACGTCTTTCGTGCTGCCGATCGCGCCGCTCTTGAGGAGGACCGCGCTGCTTCCGAGCGCCATCATGCCGTATCCTCGCTTCGCGAGCTCAGATGAGAGCACGCGAAGCGCTTCGCGGTGCTCCACATCCGTGATAAGGTCGTCGCTCATTCGATGCCCTCCGCGAGGAGCGACTCGGCGAGGCGCGCGCGCCGCTTCTTGAGCTCTTCGGGCAATCCGATGCGGGGATTCTCGGAGCGGAACACGCTCGGCTTGAGGCGCAGGCCGAAGTGGTTGAGCTTGCGGGCCGTCTCGTCGGGAAGGTCGGGATCCTCGGCGAGGGTTCGAGCCGTGGAAATCTCGCGGGGGGTTCCGAGGGCGGCGAGGACGACGGCGGCCTCGCGCGGAACGAGCGCCGGGACTTTGATCTCCTTGCCGAGGACGTCGAGCGTGACGTACATCGTGTCGGCTTTCCGGAAGTCGTACCGGATGGCGTCGAGCCTCTCGGTGCGGCGCTCCTCGTCATGCGGCGTCACGAGGAGCGGACGCTCGGGAACGTAGTCGGCGTTCGTGGCGGCCGTGAGACACGCGAAGGCGTGCGGGATCTTGCGTGTCTCCAGGACGTCATGGAGCGTGAGGAGCTCGGCATAGTATGCGGGCACTCCCCAGGCGCGGATCGCGACGGAAGGATCGACAAGAGCGTACTCGCCGAAGCGGAGTCGCACCGCGAGCCGGTGCTTCGGCCACAGGTGCCCCACTTGGCGCGCGGCGCCGCCAGAACCCGTCATCTGCTCGACGTCCGCAGGGTCGACGTCCTTGTCCAGACGCCCCACACGGCCAACGAGTTCGAGATAGTACTGCAGCAGCTTGGGCGGGGGCGGGTCGATCTTGCCGGAGGAGAGCGCCTCCACCGTCACACGTGTGTTCGAACGCTCCACACATGTACCTTTGTCTTCCGCCCCATAACACTTTGCATTGTCTCGGCGACCGAGACTTTGCAAGGAGTCACCGCTAAAGAAACTCTCTTTATAAGTGCTCATTGCGGGGAGACTGCCGGGCATGCAGCCTCCCAGGCGGCCGAATCTCGAACCCGGGCGGCGCGTCAGGCAAGCTGGACCCCCCAGAGCTGCTCGAAGAGATCCTTCCCGGCGTAGGCTCGTCCGTCGCAGACGAGATCGAAGAGCGTGCGGAAGCGTGCCGTGTGGTCATCCTCCACGTCCCGCTCGTCGAGCGGAAGGTCGGAATGGTAGCCGGGCCCGCATGCTACGGCTATGGTCGTAGGAGTACAAACCAGCTACGACCATAGCCGTATTTTCAGCGCTCCTTGCGCGAGTCGCGGTCTGGCTTGCGATTCGCGACGCCGCGGGGCGGGCTGGTTCAAATCTTCGTCCGGCCCAGATTGGAACAGCGACCCGCGCCCTCTATGCCACGCAAGCGTATCCGGAGCGCGCATGCCCAAACACAACGTCGCGATCACGCTCCACGCGTGCCCACGCTGCGGATGGCCCAACGAACACGAAGCTCCGAAGACGAGCCCGCCGCCGGAACCGCCCGCGCCGGCGCCTCGGCCGCGCGGCCGGCCGCGCAAGGCGCAAGCCGGGCCGCTCGCGGCTCGAGACTTCGGCATGTCGCACGAGGAGTGGACATCCGTCGCGACGGACGCGCCGGCGACCGACTGGTATCGACGCGAGATCTGCCAGCTCGAAGGCCACACGCACGGGCCCGAAGGCGAGCTGAAGTGCATCCTGCTCCGGCTCGCGAAGACGACGGCCGAGGACGAGGGGAAACCGAAGACGACGCAGAACCGCGACTGGTACCGACGCGAGGTCTGCGAAAAGGAGGGCCACACGCACGGCGAAGAAGGCGAGCTCGACTGCGCCATGATGCGCGTCGCGCTCCTCCGGCAGCGGCAAGCGAAGCCGAAGGTGCGCGCATGATGGCCGAGATCGACCCCGCCATGTACCGGGGAAGCCGGTGGAAGAACAGCCGCAAGGGCATCTGCCCGCACTGCGGTCGACCCATCAGCCACGGGCTGAGGGGGAACCCAAGGCAGCGGCTGGTGGCGCCGTGCCTGCGCGCGCCCAGCGCGGGGCGCGCATCGCAAGCGCTCCCGTGGAGGAAGGGGTCGAGGTGGACGCGGCGGGACCCGCGGTCGATCCCGCCACCTTGAACAGCGATAGGGCGATCCGCTTGAGATGCAAATCCGATGTCGCGCTGAAATAATCGGACGCGTGACGGTGCTATCACTCACACCCCAAAGTTCAAAAAGAAAAGGCTAGGCCCTCGCGGGCCCAGAGATCACGCGCAAATCAGCAGAGCCCTGTTGGAGGGGGTCTGCTCCCGAGATTCTGGTCTCCCGCGAAAACACCACCGTGAGGCGGCGCTAAAAGGGGGGTCCGGAGGGTTCACCCCCCGGAGTCGAGCGACTCCGCCCAACATTCCCAGACCTCACGCTTGGGATACCGTTTGGGGTGCGTGGACAGGTCGAGATCTCTGCGTTTGCATCCGGGCGGGGCTGTTCACTTCGTTCCGAGGCTCTTGAAGCGCCTCTCGGCCGCGCCCTGCATCCGCTTGTAGCCGACCTCACGGTCGTCGAAGAGGAGGATCCAGACGCGCTTGTCGCTCGTGACGATGGCGTAGCAGGCACGACGCTCACCTACACGTAGACGGTGCAGCGTCGACCCGTCGCTCAGGTCGGCGAGCTTGAGGACATCGAGACCCGACCTCTGCTTGAACGGGTCGACTTCGAGCTGGTCGATAGCCTTCTCAAACCGCGCTTGCACTTGCTCTGGCAGCGCGAAGAACTCCTTCTCGGCCGCCGGGTGAAATCCGATGTCGAAGGCCGGCGGGCCAGCCTTCCCGAGCTTGTGCTCCTTCACACGTCACTTCCGCCTGGCCTTCGCGCGCTTGGCTTTGACGGCACTCCAAGGGACGCCTTGGACCTTGCGTTCTCGCAGCTCGGCGAGGCGGCTTTCCATCTCGGCGATCGCGTCGTCCACGGGGAGCTGGTCCGCGACCTCGGCGAAGAACGCGTCCCACGACTTGCCGCCTTTCACGAGCGCGAGTCGGTCCTTGATCTCGGCGCGGAGCGTGATCGTGGAATACTCTGGCATCATTGTCCAATTTGACACCTGAATAGTTAAGCCTTTTGACCCGCCGAACGACCGCCGGCCCGTGCCCCCCGTCATCCATCCGACGCCCCGCAACAACGAGATCGACGTGTTTGTTGAGCAAATTCCCTCGTGGAAGTCGGCCTGCTACCGTGAGGCGGCGCTAAAAGGGGGGTCCGGGGGGTTCACCCCCCGGAGTCTCGACGGCTCCGGAAGCAGTCGCGCCACCTGCGGTCCCGCCCACCGGCCGATCGCGACTGACGTCTAGTGCCGCTTCATCTCCGGTCGTTCGGCTTCGCCGATCGACCGTCGGGGCGGCAAGACCTCGCGCGCAATCGCTCGCTTCGGCTCGCTCGTCTCCGGCCCCCTACGGAGGCCTGCGACCCTGCGCGCTCGGTATCGTGCCGCTTCCCGCGCAGCGCCTGAAGGCGCTGTGCCGGTCGTCCGGTTCCCGGACGACCGCGCTGGAAGCGGCACTAGCGACGGAACCTGACAAGTAACGAATCCATTGCAGCATAAATTCATATACTACTCCACTCCACCATGAACCATGGCTTCGAGCGCCTCTTCGTTCTCCAATGGGCCCACGATCTCCACGCTGCAGGCGATCGAGGACGTTCTTCGGGCGGAAGCCTTGCCGATGACGCGCTACAAGATCCGGCAGGCGCTTGCGAATCGCGTGGGCGCACCTGCGCTCGATGAGGCGCTCACGTACATGGCATCGCACG
>JBAZZN010000112.1:0-8302 GCA_041658815.1 Thermoplasmatota archaeon | reverse complement strand
CCTCCCCATGGGGACGTCGCGCAACCACACGTTCTATTGGGAGGCCCCAAGTGAGGAGGACGCGAAGTACGTGATCTCATTCGTCGTCACGCCGATCGGCATTCCCCGCGACGAGGATCCCACGGACAACACTGCCGTGCTGGGGTCCATCACCAACCCCATCGTCGCCCACACGCGCCCCGAGTACCACGTCGAGTTCTTCGTCACCCCCGAGAACGCGACCACGGACATCACGCGCTACGCCCCCATCTTCATCAACAACACGGGCAACGTGCTGCTCTCCGATTTCGTGGTCACCCGCGTCGTGAGCATCCAAGGAACCGCAGCGGCGAACTTCGCGCCCGAGACCAAGACGTGGACCACGCAACGCGCAGCTCCACCTGGGATGCGCTCGAACCTGCAAGGGCTCTCCGACGAGTTCGACCCCGCCAAGGACCTCTTCTGGAAGGCGTCCCAACGCTCAGACTACAAGTTCTTCGTGGGCGTGACCACGCCCCAGCTTCCTCCCAGCTCGCAAGAGAAGCTGATCCGCTCATTCGCGACGTACTTCTTTGACGACGTGGACGTGGGTCCCCGCGGCGAAGCCATGCACGGCGACTGGCAGTTCGACGACGAGTGGAGCACGCAGGACTCCGGCTTCCGCTCGGACAAGGCGTACGGCTTCGGTGACAGCATCCTCATGCGTTACCCCGACAACGCGGACTCGAGCGCCATAACGCCGGTCATCGACCTCTCGGGCGCCCGAAGCGCGCGCTTCGGCTTGTACACGCGCTTCCTCTTCCCGGACTCGTTCGACGCAGGCGTCGTGGAAGCGTCCGCAGACGCCGGCAAAACGTGGCACCGCCTCACGCCCCGTCCGTACGTGGACGAGAACGGCACGAGCACGCCTGGCTACGGCGTCACCATCGCCGCGTCCTCGCCGCTTCACCTCACGCATGACCCCGCGCAGGTCACGAACGCGTTCTCTGGCGACTCGCGCCTCCTGCCGGGCAACACGGACGGGTGGATCTACCGCGAGTTCGACCTCTCGGACTTCACGAACATCAGCGAAGCAGGCTTGCCGTACGTCAAGTTCGACTCGGCCGCGCTCGCGAACTACCGAGGCACCGGCCAGACGGACCCGCTTGACGACCCCACGCACCACGGCGCTTTGCCCAACTTGCCCCCGCCCACCAACTCGTACTACGACTCCACATGGAGCACTGGCGCGCTCGACAAGTACCAGTACTGGGAATCGCAGAACCTCACGGAATCGACTGTGGCATCGCCAGTCGGGCACCCCACCATCTGGTGGTCCGGCTCAGCGTCCATCACCGATGACGAGAAGCGCCCCCAGCACAACACGTGGCTCAACATCTCGATGACGCCCGTGTGGTACGAGGTCGAGCGCAACGCCGACGGCTCCATCCGCAAGGATGCGGACGGCTACCCCATCCCACTGGACACGCAAGGCCGTCGCGTGTACGACTACGGCGCGTCGGGCCACATCACGAGCATCGACGCTGCTGGGAACGCGGTTCCCCACTCCGACAACGGCGTCCCCCGAGCGCCCGCCACCAAGTTCGAGGCCGACGACCACGTCATCGCGGACTGGTGGGAATGGTTCGACCGGTATGGCCTATACTTGGGCCCCAACTCTGGCCAGTTGACCGCCGACAATCGTGGGAGCTCGATCGATCTCGCGAGCGCGTGGCAGTACGCGGGCGACGGACCTGCTACCAATATCCGTGTGAACGTCACGAAGCCTACGGTCATCGAAGCGCAGGGCAAGTGGCTCCACATGCAATCCGACATCACGGACTACAGGCCGGGCATCCAGGAGCACAACGTGACCGACCTCTCGTTCGTGTACGCGCCGCTCCGGGCTGACGGCACGAAGTCTGATGGAACGTCGTTGGATGGGAGCTTCGGCCCGTACGATGACGGTCGCCTCCAAATGAACGGCAAGCTCTCTGACGACCGTGGCTTCGCGGTGGACGGCTTCCACATCGCAGCGTACAAGCTCGTGAACGGAGCCCCAGCCAACGAGCGTGTTCTCCTCAGCACTGAGGATGCGTGGAACGCGTCCACGGTCGAGCAGTGCGTCTTCAGCACAGGGGCCGATGACGCGAGCTTGTACGAGAACACCTTCGGTTCGAACACTCCCCCATCAAGCGACATGCCCTGCTGGCATCACAACCCGGGCACGACCATGCTGCAACGCGGCCCCACGCCGTCGAACCGCACGCTCGTGGGCGACGTCGTCAGAGGCATCGCGACGAAGGGCTCGACCACGACGCTCACGGACTCGTCCAAGAACTTCACGACGCTGGGCGCCTTCGTGGGCGACGTGCTACTGACGACAGGCGCGGTCGCGGACGGCGGCTCCCAGAACCTCGTCATCACCGGCATCACGAACTTCACGAACCTCACGAATTTCACGGCGCAGAACGGCATAAGCTGCTCGCAGGACACTCCGTGCGAGATCAACGACACGCTCACGTTCGCCGCCGCCACGAAGATCAACGTCGGCCCAGGTCACGAGGTCACCTACGAGATCCCGATGGGCGTCCTCGGACGCAGCGACCATGTGAGCCCAGCCGAGGTCGTTGATGACCGCGCGGACTTCAGCTTGAGTGGTGTGCAGCCGGGCGACATCCTCATCATCGTGAGCGGCGACGGTCAGGGCTATCAAGCCCCGATCGTGGCTGTGGACCATCACGTCATCACGCTTGGCGCCGAGCACAACGGGGCCGACTCCGCGATCGGTCCCCGCTCGGCCTACCGCATCAAGCCGTTCGTCGGCAACGTGGGCACGTCATGGGCCATCGTGCCCCAGCTCCCGGGCCTTCCCTCAACGTGGAACGTCACGGACGTCCGCGTGAGTGCCCCCAATGGCAACTACTCCAAATCCCTCCCGCTTCCCACGGGCGAAACGCCCAAGGCGTGGTACACGGGCAACATTTGCTCGGCAGACACGCGCTTCAGGGAAGCGATCGACGCGAAGACACCGCCCACGATGGCAGACGTCTCGTTCGTCGTCGCCGCCGGAAGCGACCGCACGAGCATCATCAGCACCACGAGGGACTTCCTGGCGCTTGGCGTCAAGGCCGGGGACTTCGTCACGTTCTGGAGCGGCACGGGTGCTGGGAACGTCACGTTCGTCCGCGAAGTGAACCGCACGACCATCACCGTGGATCGTCTGGCGTTCACGCCTGGCATCGGCAGCACGTACTCCATCACCAGCGTCCAGCGCACGTGCCTACGCGCTGGTTCCGAGGAACGCCTAGTGACGCCAGCGATCGACCTCACGCGCGTGGCCGGCGATGACGCGACGCTCACGTTCTGGCAGCGCTACGCGTTCTTCATCGAGTCGGTGGGCCAGGACGCATTCGCGAGTGGTGGCGTCGTCGAGGTCCAGACGTTCGACCCGCAGACGGGTTGGGGGGCGTGGCAGCAGATCTACGCGTGCCCCGCGGCCATCCCGCTGCGTGACTACTTTGATGCGGCTGGTAACTTGCAGGGCCTGCTGGACCCAACGAACAAGACCGTAGCCATCGACGGCGAGAAAGCGTGCGCCACGCACGAGGGGAACGCGACGCGTGGCGGGTACAGCGCGTATACCGTGAACCTCACTCACTCGAGTAACAGCGAACCGCCCCGGCTCGACCCGCCTTTCCAGGCCGCTCATCACGTGAAGCGCGATGGGCGAACCGAGGACGTGCAGCTCCTTTACTCGGGTAACAGCGCATCCATCACGCACGATCCGCTCAACGCGTGGGTCCCCGCGCATTTCGACCTCACGTCCTTCCTTGGCAAACAAGTGCGCATCGGCTTCCACGTGGCTATCACGGGCAATGAACGCAGCAGCCAGCTCGCGGGCCCCTCGATCCTGGATCCTGTTGACGTGTTCCCCACGACTCCCGCGCCAGGCAAGCCGCAAGAGTACGACCACGGCGCGGGATGGTGGATCGCGAACGTCAGCATCGTTGGCACGGTCCTCGAGGGCAAGCCTGTGCAACTGCGCCTGCGCGCCGTCACGGACGGGAACGTGCACGATGGGCAGTGGCAGTTCGACGATGCTGGCCTTTTCGGCTCGCGCTACGGCCGCAGCATCGGAGTCTTCGTGGACCAGACGCCAGGGGCGTTTGGCGCCTTCGCGAACAACAGCACCACGATCCCCCTGACGCTACGCAACCTAGGCGACACCGTGCGCCGTGACCTCGCCATCGAGGCTCGTCAGATCACGAGTGAGATGGGCAACCTCGCGCTCTCGGGCGTGGAAGGCCAAGCGTGGTACTTGGACACCACGGACCCCGCGCACCCGATCCTTCGTATTTCCGGCTTCAATCTGGCGCCTGGTCAAAGCGTCACGATCCCACTCACGGTCGGCGTGCCAAAGTCGCTTCCGAAGGACACCGTGACCGACACGTTGCACATCGTGCTCAAGGAGTACAGCGCGCCAGACGACAAGTACGTGGACGTCCCGGACAACGAGGTCGTCGGCTTCCTCCAGCGGGACGTGGACGTCACTGGCCAACGCGGCGTCCAGCCCAAGTTCGGTACGCTGTCCACGACGCCAGCGGGCCCCGCCGTCGGCGAGCTGGTGAACGTCACGATGGACGTGACGAACCCTGGCTACGGCCCCATCACGCTCGACCTGAGCTGCACGGCCACCCTCGTCGGCTCGTGGACCAAGCTCGATCGCCGCAAGACGCCTGAGCCGCAGATCGAGACGAGCACGGATCATCAGTGCACGCGCGCGGCAGGCAAGAGCGTGCTCTCCTCGCACGAGACGTCGAGCTACGTCTTCCAAGCAACACCCACGGCGCAAGGCATCATGACGTTCAAGATCAACGGCACCGTCAGCTTCGGCGCTGGCGTCAGCAAAGTGCCGGCGCGCTCGTTGAGCGCGGCCATCGGTCGCTCGAGCGTCATCTACCATGACGGCTTCATGCCCGCCCCCAAGCTCCCCACTGCCGGCGCGAACGATCCGCCCAAGGATGGCGACGTGAAATACAACTGGACGCACGGGGACAAGCCCGATGCGCCAGGCGGAGGCGGCGGCGAGCCCACGTTCGATTGGCCTCGCGGCCACGACGAGCCCGGCGCCATGCTGCTTGGAATCCCTGACCGCATGATGGAAGGAGGCGCGTCCTACAACATGCAGTGCGGCGGCGGCGAGGCCGGCGCTGGGACCTGCACCGCGACGTCGCCCCCCATCGATCTGCACAACTACACGTCGGAGCACCTCGCGCTCTCGTTTTGGTACTTGTCCAAGTTCGCGAAGGGCGACGGCGCCCGCGTGACGGCGAGCATCCTCGTGGACGAGACGAAGGCGGACCAAGCAGGCGTGGGCTCGTGGATCTCCGAGTGCGTGATCCAGCCAGTGGGCGGCTACAAGGGCTACCTCACGGAATACTACAAAGCCTCCTCGACTGGCGGGGACGCGGTGACCGACTACAACGGCTACCCCGGTGCGACTGGTGTGAATGGTAACATCGGACCCAACATCGAAGGGTTCTACAGCGGGCAAAGCGACGCCTGGCAGTACGCGGTCTTCGACCTCTTTGGCCAAGGCTGCAAGAGGCCGGATGGCGTTTTCGAGTCCCTGCTTGGGCACACGATCCGCATCAACTTCGTGGTCTTCGCAGGCGCTCCCGCTGGCGCGATGATGCGCGGCAACGGCCAAGGCTGGTTCATCGACGATATCACGCTCTCGCCACAATCTATCGACATCGCACCGCCCTCGCAAAGCGCGGTGCTCCTCGACAACACGACGAAGGCGTTCAACGTCATCCTGACGAACACGGGCTCCGCACCAGACATCGTCCGCCTGCGCCTCGACGAGGGCAACTCGTCCGTGCCCCGCGGCAGCATAAGCGTGCCAGCGGACGTCACGCTCGCACCCAAGGAGACGCGCGTAGTGCAGGTCCAAGTCACGCTCCCGCGTGACCCCAGCCTCCTGCCCACGTTGTTCAAGGCGCGTATCCTCGCGCAGTCCCTCATCGATCCAGCTGCTCGGGGGACGTCGGACCTGATCATCGAATTCGGTCCGCGACCATGGGCCGAGCTGACCGTGCACGCGGACGCGCCCGGCGGCATCGTGCAGGAAGGCACGGAGTCGTTCATCCCGATCACGGTCGAGAACGACGGTGTCGTGGACTCGGTAGCGTCGAGCGTCAATGTCGTGGACCACTACGTCACGAGCAACGGAATCGCGCATGACGACCTGATGACGCTGGACCTGCCCAGCATGCCCAGCTACTTCGAGAAGGCCGAGGACGCCTCGCGCGTGATCGAGTTCCGCTGGCGCCCCGCGCGTGGGTCCGTCGGGACCCACACGCTCACCATCACGGCGGACCCGCAGCAACTTGGCGAGGAGTACACACGGCTCAACAACGTCGTCGTGTTGAACGTGAACGTGAGTGAGCTACTCATCCCGGACCTCGACGTGACCACACCAGGCGCACTCAAGATCCGCGATGCATCCAACGCGCCCGTCACGGCCCAGAAGGACGCAGACGTCACGCGCTACGAAGTGACGGCGGGCGAACTCGCCACGCTCGAGCTCAAGCTCGTGAACCACGGCAAGGCTGGCGCGACGAACGTGGACCTGCGCGCCTTCATCGGCACGCTATCACTCCCACCCAAGAGCATCCCCTACGTTCCGCCCGGGGCGGAACTCACGGTGACGTTCAACTGGCTCGCACAGAAGGGCGAGTACCCCATCGAGGTCATCGTGCGCACCGAACAGGTCGAGGGCTCCACCACGAACAACCGCAACCCGGCCAAAGGCGTCACGCTCCTCATCGTGAAGGGCTACGAGATCAAGACCACCATCGCCGACGTGCCGATGGACATCGTGCCGCCCATGGACGTGAAGGTCCCCTTCAACGTCACGAACTCTGGGAACGCCGGCGAGGACCTCGTGCTCACGGCAAGCGCGCCCGACGGATGGTCGGTCACGCTGCCGTGGACGTCCATCTTCCTGAGCGCGGGAAAGACGACCGGCGCGATCGCCACGGTGCACGTGCCCGAAGCCGCCGTCGCTGGAGAACAGTTCATTACGATCCAAGCGACTGCTCGCGAGAACCCGATGAAGGTGGCCGGCGCCAGCACCCCGTTGCACGTGCACGCCTTCTATGGTGGAAGCATCGGCGGGGGATCCGTCCAAGCCGCGCCGCCGGGCATCACGATCCCCATCGAGTTGTCGAACGAAGGCAACAGCTTGGAGCCGTGGAGCGTCACGATAGACTTGCCGCGAGGCTGGACATCGCGAGAGACGCTCCCCGCGAAGGTCGTCGTCCCGCCGCACGGCTCGACCATCTTCAACGTGCACGCCATCGCGCCCGAGACGACGGCTCCAGGCGACCAGCAGATGCTGGTCAAGGCGACGCTCCCCAACGGCGAGAAGCGGGAGGGCTTCATGACCGTCGGGGTCACGCTCCTTCGCGTCGCGAGCGTCACGATCACGGACGATCAGCCCAAGGAAACGCTGGGAGCGCTCGCGTACCCAGTCACTGTCGAGAACACGGGCAACGTGAACGCACCGTTCAAGGTGCTCCTCCTTGGCGTGCCTGAAGGCATCACTGCGCGGCTGGATCCTGACGAGTTCCCGCTCGCGCCGGGCGAGCGCGCCCTTGCGACGCTGACCCTCACGCCCAGCACGAGCACGGAAGCGGGTGCGTACCAGATCACTGGCTATTCGCTCTTCGAAGGCGTCCACCCCGACACGGACGAGGGCAAAGCGAACGTGCAATCGCTACGCGTGACGATCGTCCGCCCAGATCTTCGCATGGGTGCACTCGAGTACGCGCCCCACACGGGAGTGAGCGCGGGTGACCGCGTCACCGTGAAGGTGCCGATCACGAACCGCGGGCAAGGCACCGTCACCGACCTGCCAGTTCACTTGTTCGTGGACGATATCTTCGTGAGCGAGGCCCGCATCCCGGCGCTGCGCACGGGCGAGCGCCGCGACGCGACCCTGAATTGGACCGCTCTCCCAGGCCAGCACACGCTCACGGCAGTCGTTGACCCGTGGAACGACACGGTGGACGCGCAGCGCGAAGACAACGCCGTCTCCACGCTCGTGGACATCGAGTCTGGCAGTTCGAACGTGCTCACCGGCGCGGCGAAGGTGCCCATGCCTGGCGCCACTTGGATCCTCCTCATCGCCGCTGCCGCGGCGATTCTCCTCGCGAGGCGCGAGCGGAGGCCGCCAAGGTGAGCAGCAGGGGGGCCGTGGGGACAAGGGGGCTGTGGGCAGCGGGAGCCTCGTCCCGGCGGACTCGTGGCGTGTTCGCGTGCTGGCGTGTTGGCG
>JBAZZN010000111.1:0-8509 GCA_041658815.1 Thermoplasmatota archaeon | reverse complement strand
ATCCTTCCGGGCGCGTTCATCGTGAACACGGTAGATCTCCCCGGAGGCCTTCTCCGCGTGAACGTCCACTGCGATGGAGCCGTGCTCTGCACCGGCCTCGTGGTCGGCGCGTAGGACCAACAAGGGGCCGACCCGCGGGTCGGCCCTCTTCATTTACCTTGTCAGTCCCTGTGTGAACTCACCCGGGAAGAAATAGTCGGCCCCGAAGGCGTGCCATGGGACATCCAGGTCCGCGCCGACGCCAACATTCTTCTCGACTGCAAATTCGTACGTTCCCGGCCCGTATTGCGCGATGCGGCCCTTTGTAACGACCCTGGGTGGACCCGCGTTCACGGCCGTACGGTCAACCCAAGCGCCCGCTGAGGCACGGGCCTGCGTCGTTCTTCCATCCGGGTCTGTCACGCTTGCGTTGCTCACGTCGAGGTTGCTATTGGTGCCGAAGAAGTAGTATGGATGCTGCTCGAATGTGTACGACGCCCTGCGCCCGAGGCCGATGTCCGTGCCCGTCAGCGTGCCGCCGGACCACCAACCGCCCGGCTCGCAGAAGCCGTTCTCGGGGTTCAAACTTGGGTTCGGACAGAAGCGTGGACTGTGGGTGGCGACGTGGCCTGCACCGTTGCCAAAGTCGGAGCTATTGATGTAGAACGTCCGATCGCCGTCGGCTCGCGCGATCAATGTCACGCCGCCCTTGGGGGCCGCGAGGGTCGCGGTTCCGGCGAACGGCGTGCCCGACTTGTACGCGAGGAAATGCAAGGTTCCCGATGGGATTTGGGAGAACTTTACGTTGAACCCCGGTGTCGAGTCGCAACCGCGAGCTCCATCGTAGTCAACCGTGGATTCATCCACGGTGACCGGCCCGCTCGCGTATGCCTCGACACCTTGTTGGCCGTGGGAGAAGTCGAACGTCGTGCTCCCATAGATCGTCGCATTCTGGGGCGTTCCAGTGAAGAGAACGAAACCCCACGCGAAGGGGCAACGCACAGTCGAGAGATCGACGTAAAGGTCCAACTCGCGACCGCTCCCCTGGACGTCAAGCGTCAGCATGGTCCACATGGGCTCGCCCGGCGCGCCCGGGCGAAACGTGGCCAGTGGGGGTGCCGCCGCCCACACGGGCGTCAGCGTTGCGACGACCAGTATGGCCGACAGCGCGGTAGCTAGGGCGTATGGGTGAGTGCTTTTCATCTGCGGGCCTCCAAAGTCTTCTGACGTGCCTTACGGGCGCCGTTGGCGCAGGACGAATTGAGCGAGCCGCTCGGCGATGGCGACGTCGAGCGCGAGCGTCAAATCGTGCCCGTCGCCCTCGGCGACGAGATAGAACTGGTCCCCGTGATCCTCAATGGTCAGACGCGGACTCAGTTGCTCTCGCCTCTCGCTGCCGGTTTCGTAGGGGTGCTGGACGATTCTTCCCTCCGTAGGGGCCCTACTGTCTCACTTGCCGATAGCCTTTGCCGTTAGTCTATACGGCTAACGGTCGCTTTTGTCCGCGTATCCAATCGTTTCCTGGATGCCGAAGGAGGCGAGGCGGGCGCGAGGCAAGCGAGCCGCATCGATTCTCCAGCATAACTCGATCCCGTTCCTGTTCTTCCTCGCCGACAACCAAGGATGGCACAAACCCACCGCGGTTACTGATGCTATCTCATGCGGGGCGAAGTATGCGGTCGGCATCGCGAAGAGACTTCGAGGAGCGAATCTGGCCGAGCTTCGAGAAGCGGGGCGAGTGGCGGGGAAGCCAATCTACGAGACGAGAGTCACCGACCGGGGCCGGGAACTCGCTATCATGCTGCACCCAGTCGTAGCGTTCCTCGAGGACGAGACTCCGGTTGACCGAGCCCGAGCACGACGAAGGCCCGTCGGCCAGTAGGGGCCCTACTGATGAGTGGCGTTCCCCAGCGTCCCTCTTAAGTCGCCCTCGGAGCGTGCGGCCGAGGATGAAGATTCGCCGGACACTGGTCCGCACGACCAAAAGCACCCGCGCCAGGTTCTATCGTCCAGTCGTGACGTTACCCGCTGAGCTGGTTGAGGAACTGGGATGGACTTTTGGGACAGAGCTGGTTGCTCGCCGACATAGGGACGGGATTGTCCTTCGCAAAGCAAAATAGCGACGCGACCAACCCAGAGATCCTTCACGCCCGTGCCTTCGATGCGTGCTCGTCGATGTACGTGTCGACGCGGTCGGCGAGTTCGAGCGCGCGAATGCCAAGGGGGCTGGCGCTGTAAACTTGGCCGCGGCGCGTCTTCCCTGTGTCGTAGTGTCGATCGAGGAGGCCATGGTCGTCGAGCGCGTCGAGCGCGCGGTGCACTTGGGGATCGTGCTTGACGCCGAGGACTGCCTTGAGCTCACCCGAGAC
This sequence comes from Thermoplasmatota archaeon, assembly GCA_041658815.1. Classification (GTDB taxonomy): domain Archaea; phylum Thermoplasmatota; class SW-10-69-26; order JACQPN01; family JAJPHT01; genus JAJPHT01. The sequence goes on along the minus strand of JBAZZN010000111.1, from coordinate 6,161 downwards.
GTAAGGCCCCTTTCGGAGGTACTCGAGAAGATCACGCTCGCGCTTGTTCCCAGTTTCGATCAGCCACCGGACGGCGTCCTTGAGCGGCGGGTTGAGGGGCATGCGTCTCGACTCCTGAGTCGCCACACGTGTGACCGGCTCACTAACACGTGTGTTAGTCAATGGGCTTAAAGGCTTTGGTGCTCTCCTTCGCCCCGGCCATGCCGGATCTCCCCGGATTCGTCGCGAAGGAAGCGGACGCGGCTGACGCGCTTGCTGACGCCTATCGCGGCGATTTCGTTCTCCTGCTTTTGGGGTCGGCTGATGAGCCTTACCTCTCCTGGCGGGTCGAGGCGCAGAAGATCCTCTTAGAGAACGGCTACGAGGCGCATGTCATGGAAACGTACGCGTCGGGGCCCAAGGGCGAGCTTCTTGCGCAGAAGTGGGAGCGCCTGCTCGGCGCCGAGCGGCCCACGCACTTTTTCATCGTCGTACCCAAGGCCGACCCACTGAGAGGGCCGCATGTCGAGTTCGGGTACCTGATGCGCGAGTACGGCATCAAGGAACTCCTCGATCGCGTGCGGTTCTTCCTCGAGACCGGGACGGACGAGTCGAAGGCGCTCGCGGGGTACGAGGCGGAGCTGATTGGCCTCGTCGGGCTCGACTGGTTCAAGGATCCCACACAGCTGGCGCGACGCATGGCGCGACGCGTCGACAACATCCTGTATGGACTAAAGCGCTAGCTCGGACATTCCATTCGAAACCGTTCGCCAAAGGCGAACAGAATGGGAAAGCTTGCCATGACCCGAGCGATACATGGCACGTGAGCGACCCCGCCTCCCTGAATGACGACCTTGCGACGCTCCTGTCGCTGACCATCGCGGACCTTGACGCAGCCGAGTTCTTGGCTCGGAATTCCTTCTTGTCGGAATCGCCAGAGGTTCAAGGAGCGGCCCTCCATGCGCTCGCACGACTGTTGCTCGCCATGCAGGACCGTTTCGAGATGGTCCAGCAACATCACGGCTCATTCGTTCCTCACTTGTGAACCGACCAGCGACGGGACGATGCTGGCGCAAGGACGCCGCACTCGCGCTGCTTCGCGCGATCCAGCTCGTTCAACGCAAGGCGCCGTCGATGGCATGTTGGATACGGCGGGCAAGCGTCATTGGGACCCGAAGTGTCAGGGGGCCCATCTGAAGAAGCACGTCGAGCGGGCTGGCCTTGTGAACGAGCACGTCGGCCACGGACGCATGGGCGCGCAGTTGGGCGAGATCAGGGCCCGCTGAGAGGATCAACTCGACGATGACGATCTCCTCATCCGGATCGATGCTCGTGCTTCGTTCTTGGGGGTGGTGCACGCCCACGACATTCCCTCGCGGCTCATGCGGCTTCGGATAGGGTCCGCGAGTCGCGGACACTTTCACAAGGATTCACTATCATCGCCGGTGGAACGTGGTCTATGATGCGGGTCAGCGAGCCCTCATGGTCGAGGTTCGTCGGGTACAGCGGGTCGCGGCTGCGATCCAACGATGATGTCCGGCTGCTCGACTGGCCCGCTCGTGGGGGCCAATTGTGGCGCGGAGGGATTGATCTGGATGTTTGATGCTGGGGCGGTGTCTGGCGAGTTGCCGCCTGCGCTCATGAGCGTGATGGCGGCGACGAGGGCGAGACAGATGGCGACGCCGAGGCTCACGAAGAGGAGGGCGTGGAACCATTGGAAGCGTCGGTTCGCGAGTCGGCGGACTTGGATGCTCTGGGTGCGATCGAAGATGCTCTCAGGCGTGAGCCACGTCTCCTTGACTTCGCCAAGCTCGCCGCGCTGGTTGGGCATACGGATGCGAGCGAGCATGTTGAGCGGCTCCTTCACGGCGACGGTCGTCCCATCCGGCCGGGGAGCGTCCTCGGTCGTATCGTTGCCGAGTTCGACGGTCTGGGCCGTGTTCTCGTGTACGAGGTAGGCGCGGCTCCAACGTCCAGCCCAGTTGGTGGGGTAGGCTTCGCGGATGATAGCGTAGCTCTTCTGTTCTTTCGCGTCGTGGAGGAGGCCGTGTTCTTCCTTGAGGAACTTGAGGCGCAGCCGCCCTTCTTTCGTGACGACGATGACGAAGTGTCTCATGGTCTGGGTCTCCTGATCAGATTCTCCAAGCGATGATGAGAACGAGTAGGATAAGAAGGACAACGGCGATGACGGCGCCGACGGCGCGAATGCTCGTCATCCAGACGTTATGGCTGCCGATCTCATCGAGGTGCACGCCTTCGAGCTGGATCACGTCGAGGTCTTCGCGGATGCTCGTAACGTTCTCTTCGAGCGCCCCGTGACCGGATGGCGTGAGTTGGACGATGCCGCTTTGGCTCAGATCGAACATGATGCCAAGCCACGTGCCGCTGGCACTCGCGCTCCAGGTGATGGTTTGCGCGTCGTCGGAGGTCGAGATGTTCGCGTAGGCGAGGCCGTTCGCGTCGGTCTTCATGGTGGCGCTTGCGACGGTGAAGGTGCCGTTCTTGACGGTGAGGCGCACGTCGTTGTTGACGATGGGCGCGGGGTCTGGCGTGGCGCCATGTCCTTCGAGGTTGAAGTACAGGCCAAAAGTTCCGCCAGCCTGGTAGGCGGGGCGCGGTTGGGCGGCGTGGAGATGGACGCCTCGGACCGTGACGTCGAGCGTCGTGTCGGGGCCCGTCGTGTCAGTGACTCGAAGGCGTTGGGTGCCGATGTCGGGGAACGTGATGCCGGTCCAAGTGACGGTCATCTGTTGATTGGCGGGTACGCTGAACGTTCGCGTGCCGTGATCGCGCTCGGCTTGGCCTGCGGGGGTCGAGTACAGGCGCGCGGTGCCGGTGAGGTCCACGTCGTTGAGGCTCGTGCTTTGGAGCTTGTACTGAACGGCTTGTGTGGAGCCGACGCTGGTGGGCGTGGTCGCGAGGATCGTTCGCGTCCACGTGTTCGTGTAGCGGAGCTCGAAGTTGCCCGTCTTGTTGTAGTCGCCGCCGGCGGGTTCGGTCGCGCATGGATTGTTCTGGCAGCGGGTCGCAAAGTGGTAGCGGTACGTGCCTTCGGGCTGGTCGAGGTTGACGATCCAGGAAACAGAGCCGCCTTGGCCCGCAAGGACGCTCAGAGCCCTGCTGCCGTGGTTAACGTATTGGGGCTCGCCGCTCGCGCAATACGTATTTACGTTCCCATCTTGGCAGGTGTAAAGGTCGACGAACCACTGGATGGGAAGATCGGCAGCACTTTGGCTCGATGCGCTGAACGTGAAGGTGACGTCGCGTAAGGGGCGAAAGCTCGCTGGGACCGTGGCAGTGGTCCGCCAGGTCGCGGCGGCGGCTGCGGGTGAAAGGCTCGCCAGGAGGATGGCGAGTAGGATGGCGAGGATGGTTTGTCGTCGGATGGGGTCAGCCTCCGGGGATCTTGCTGCTAACGAGGCTCACGATCTTGAGGAAGAGTTCCCACAGGAAAACGAGCATTTTCCAGATGCCCTTTGCGAGGTACGCGATTGGCATGAAGAGCCACTTGAACATCGGGTCGATCCACAGGAGGAGACCGTAGCCCAGCGCGAAGATGATGATGACGCGCGCGAGGAGCATGGGCTCTTGGACGACGATCTCCCACATGACGTCGATAATGAGGACGACGTACTCTTTGATCGCGAGCAGTTTGTCACCCTGCGGCAGGAATTTGAAGACGAAATCGAGCACGGCGCCAAGCACGTTTCCCAAGAGTCCGCCGATGGTCGTCGCCGCATCCGAAACGAGGCTACCGAAAGTGTATCCTGGCGTGGCGCCTGGTTTGCCGAATCCGTATGCGACCTTGATGTCCTGGACGGTCTTCGTGGCGATGAGTTCGAGAGAGAGGCTCTGGTAGGTCGTATTGAAGATCTGGACCCTGCCAGGAGAGTCTGGCGGGTTGGGTTGGAAGTAGCGCGGGAGGATGCCGTGCGCGGTGAAGTCCGGTGTGATCGTGAGCGTGCGGTTCTCGTACTGGATCCACAACCGCGAGTCGGGGATCGAGCCGAAGCGGAGGGTGCCGATGATCTCCTCGTCGACTTCGTCGGCGACGAGCACTCCTGTCTCGTTGTAGACTTTGTATTCGACGACGACGCGTCCGCGGCCCTCGCCGCCGCTCGTGACGAGCTTCTTGAGATTCCACCCGGAGTCCTCGACGAAGAGGTGCGTGCGGTACTCGATCGTCATCCCGTTGTAGAGGACCTTGTAGACAATCTCGTTCTCGTCCGTCGCGTCAATAATGAACGTCTGGCCGTTGTGGTACTGGTGGTTCACGTTGAGTAGGATCCAGGCCGTGGCGACCTTGTCGCCATCGAGAGCGGCGGCGGGGTTTGGCGCGTTGCCGCCATACGTGAAGTCGTAGTGGACGAACGTGATGTCCTTGTCCGTGGGCGCGGTGTGCTTGTTCTGGTCGGTCACGCTGATGGTGGTTGAATAACCACTGATCTGCGCGAGCGCAGTCGGCGTGAGAACGAGAAGAAGGAGCGCGAGAGTGCCTGCGCCTTTCCAAGAGAAAATATGGGGCATCGTGGTCACCTCCGGAAGGCGCGGACAGTAGCGAGGAAGAGGAGGAATACGATGACGAACCAGCCGTAGTCGCTGACCTTCTTGAAGTCCTCATACACCTGGTCGCGGACACTTTTCTGTGCGGCGAGAAGCGACGCTTGGTACTGGCTCTGAAACGTTTGTTGAGCGCTGACGTAGCCCTTCTCTTGGATGCCGCGAAGGAAATCGGCGGTGATGGTGACGTCGTAGTCGGCACTATTCGCGCCCACGGAGAGGACAAAAAATTTTGTGTGGTTCAGAACGATGCCGGTGTCGTTCATGACCCACAGGACGTAGAGCCCGAGTTCTTGGCTCGTGCTCTTCGCCTTGTTCGGGTAGTAGAAGGCGAACGTGTTGCCGTCAAATGCTTTCCAGTAGGTGGCGCGGATCGTGTTGTGCTGTACGAGACCTGTGGTAGGGTCGACGTGGTCGAGGCCGACGAAGAGATCGTCATTGCGGCCTCGCGTGATATTGATGGCCACGCGGTCGGGGATGTACCGGGTCATGTTGCCGCTGAAAATGACAGTGGTGGCGGCAAGTTGCGCGGCGCCGCTCGTGGTGCCGGCTTTGAAGATCCCAAGCGTGTACGTGTGCGTGCCGCCGCTCGTGATCGTGACGCTCCACGCGGTCTCGGCGAAGCCGCTGCCGGTGAGCGTGATGACGATCTGGCAGCCGGGTAGGTCTTGGCCGCTCAAGTTGAACTTGCCTGCGGCGTCGGGCGTGCCGGCGACGCTTCGGATGCCGCCGCAGATCTTCGCCGAGTACGAGACGTTGCTGAGCGTGGGCCCGAATTCGGTGCAGTCTGCGTTCGCGCATTCTTTGACGGTGAATTCGGCGAAGGCGAAGTAGTCGTCTGTGCTCCAGAGCTGGTAGACGGTGAGATCGTTGGTCGAGCTCTCTTGGTAGTCCCACATGAGCCGATGCACATGCGTCTGGGCGGGTTGATTCTGAAGGGCGCCAACATAGACGAGGTTGCGGCCCATGCCGTTCATGTTCATCGTGATCGTAAGGGACTCGCTCGTCACGTTGTACGGGAGGAGCATGTGGCCAAGGCGGTATTCGCGGAGCATGCAGAGGCTGTTCGTGATGCCGGAGAAGGCGCAGTCGGGCCCGCTGCCGCTGAGCTCCCAGAGGTCCTTTCCGAAAAGTGCGCTTCCGCCCCAGCTGCTGGACGGCGTGGCGAGGCCGAGGTTCGAGTCGCGTTGATGTTCGCCGATGTAGAAGTAGGTCGCACCGCCCGTGTTCTGGTTGGTCGCGTTAAGGCGCCATTCGTACGTCTTGTTCCCACCGTAGGCACTGAGCAGGATGCCGCCGAGGTCTTGGCCGGGTTGTTGTGTCCATGCGCCGGCGTTCACGTACCATGCCGTTCCGCCGCTGTACGAGTCTCCGCCGCTGTAGCGGCTCATGACGTAGGCGCTCACGCCGCAGTTTCCCTGATTCCAGTACGCGCGAAGATAGTAGTCGCCTTGGGTGGGCGTGAGGAAGGGTGCGAGCGTCTTGAGATTCTCTCCGGTGACGGTGGAGCCGCCGATGCTCCAGGTGGGGGAGCCGAAGGAGACGGCACCGGCGTCTTCGGCAATGCTGGCGGTGACCCAGTCGACGGTGACGTAATTGTTCGTTGGAGCGCCGCCGTTGAG
>JBAZZN010000110.1:0-8551 GCA_041658815.1 Thermoplasmatota archaeon | reverse complement strand
GAGCGTGTCGAGGAGAACATCATTCTCTACCCGCCCGAGTACGTCGTCATGCTGAAGGCCGACGCAGCCATCGACCGAGCGAAACGGGCTGAGACGCAGAACGAGTTCACGGAAGCCAACAAGGACCGTGCGGAACAGTTCCGCCTGGACGTCATCACACAGGTGCGCGCCATCGAGACGACAACAACGCTCAACGTCCAACACTTCCAGGACGCGCTCCGGCTCGTCAAAGAGAACAGGCGGGCCGCCATTGCGGAGCTCCTTGACGCCGCGACCGCAGGCCGAGTCCGCCTGAAGCCGTAAGGGACGGCCGGAGACTGCTTTCAAAGACGTTCGACTTCATGCTTCCCCTCGACCCGGTCGCCGGGCGGACGGAAGGAGTTCCGCAGGCGCCGGCGTGCGAAGTCGTGACGCGGCGGAGTGCGACGGCGAATTCTCGCCGGGAGCCCGGTTTCCTTCTATGTTAGTCCCCCCTCCCAGAAAAGATATCAACCGCGGCGTGAAAAACCTGTCGCACCCCCCGACGAATCTGTGTGACAGAACACCACGAAAACACGAGAAAAACGCGAGTGCGAAAGATGCAGTTCGGCTCGGCGCGGACGTGACACCGCGCCGGCCTTTCTTTTTTCTTTGTACGCGAGTTCCTACCGCCGTGTTGCATGCGCAACCCTGCGGTTGGGCAGATTCAGCGGAATCTGTCCTTAACTTCGCACTGCATCTATTCGTAGCCAGGGCGAGCGAAGTGGCTCTTGATTCGCGGGGGGTTTCTAGCCGCTCGCGTGGACAATCTCGAGAGAATTGCCTCCATCGCTAAGGCCGTAGCGCGGCGAATCGAGCCTTGCGGATGCGTCAGGAGGGCCGACAGGCCGACGAGTTGCTCTTCGCCGGCTACTCGTCCTAGCGCCTCGGCAGCGGCCCAGCGCAGGTGCTCGGACTCGCCGGTCATGAACGGCACGATTGTGTCCACGTCGTTAATCGTCGCCAGCCGGCCAAGGAGCGTCACGCCGAGTCTCCTGACCGGTATGAACTCGCTTTGAACCATCGTCCGAATCATAGCCGCATCTTCGCTTGTTGCGAGCCGCTCGAACGCGCGAACTCCAGCCCATCTGTCTGACGTGCGCTTTCCCTTGAGGAGCTTCTGCACGCGGCCAAGGTCATCTCGGGTCACTAGGCGAGTGAAAGTGTCTACCGCAGTTAGCCGGACTTGCTCGCTCGTGTCCTCTAGCCGCCCCAGAACTTCATTGAGGTTCTGACGAGTGCCGTGCGCGGAGTAGACAAGGAGCGCCCTTTGACGAACTCCAGGGTCCGGGTCGCGCAAGGCGGGCAAGATGTCAGGCAGGTCCTCCGTTCGACCGTGCTGAGCGAAGTAGTCAAGCGCCGCACGCCGCACAGCCTTGCTGTTATGATCGAGGAACGGTCGCGCATCCTCCAGTTGTGACTTGCTTCCGATCTTCGCTAGCGCGCCCAGAGCGGCCTCAATCGTCCAGACATGATTCTCGATGAGCATCTTCTTCGCGCGAGGCAAGTCGTCCGGCTCAACAATCGCAACGAACGCCGCCACTGCCGCAGTCCGGACCGGCTTTTCGGGGTCGTGGAGAAGGCCGACGACAGCGTCAAAGTCCGCTCGCTTGACGATGCGAGAGTATGCCTCGGTGGCGTGCTCACGCAGGGCCTCGGATCCGTTTTTCAAGAGATCTCGGATTTCTGCGATCTGGCCAAACGTGGCAATTCGGGCAAAGGCGTCGAGCGCGAACCCCTGGATTGTTTCGTCGTGGTCTCGAAGTAGCTCGATAACGGCTGGCAAGTCTTCGAATTGCCCCAAACGGGAGTATGTCATCGCCAGCGCCCAGCGAACGTTCCGCTTGGGGCGCTCACGAAGCGGTTCAAGAAGGGCCAAGTCGGCTCTCGTTGCAAGCTTCGAGAATGCTATCACGGCCGCTCTGCGGACGATGTCAATGGGGTCGTCGAAGAGACCTACGACTTGGGGAATGTCCTTTCGCGAGCCCACGATGCCAATCATTTGGACGGCATCTGTTCGCACCCGCTGGTTCTCGCTCGACAGCTTCGGGATGAGCATTGCAGCGAAAGGTCTCGCCACCCTAGTGCCGCGATATTTCTCTGCTTCAAACTTGAGGAGGTCGAGCGCGACCTCGGAATCCGCTTCGATCCATTCGTTAAGGCGAGTCATGACCCTCTTCTCGAGGGCAGGGTCCGAGTTAGCGGGCTCAGCCAAAGCGAGCAGGGCGACTCGGAGGTCGCGGCCGAGCCGCTTTTCGTAGGGACTCGAGTACTGTTGCTCGATGGACTGGATTAGCGTGATTGCCGCTTCAGCCTCCAGCAATCCGCTTAGGAATAGGATCGGCTCGCGCCAGTGTGGATCGTAGACTTTCGGAAGAACCTCGCGCTCGATGAACTCGCGGCGCTGCGTCGGTTCGCCCGGCACCTTGGATGCGATGTGAATGCCCGCGAAATATTCCTGGAAGCTCATGTGGGGAAAGCCGTATCGATCGAATCCATGGAGAACAAGCAAGTGGGCACGTTTTCGAAGGAATTCGTCGACGAGCTGACTTGAGAGGTTGTCGGCGTCGCGTCTGCTCTTACCATAGTAGGGATCTTGGAGAGCCTGGGATATCTGAGACTCGACATCGCGTCGCGAAAGGTCCTGCTTGCGGGACTCATGCAAGCCGTAAGCGATTGGTCCCAATAGTGCAATGACGTCGCGGGGAGTCAGGTTTCCGGGGAGCGTGATTGTCATCTTTCTGTGGGATTCCTCGAGCGTCTCCGTCAGCGTGGTCACACACTGCGAATAGAGCTGAGCCCGCTGGGTTGGCACACGGGCTTCTTGGCTCTTAAGATAGCAAACAAGAGTTAGAAGCATCGGGCTTCGCGCGAGTCGCCGAAGCGCGCTTGACCCGCGGATTAGGTCGATGAGTTCTTGTGCTGCCTGTTCAGGCGATTGTTGGCGACTCGCGTCGAGAGGCAAGTTTTCGAACCAGGCTTTGACGAACGTTTCGATTGCGTGTGGTTCGATCGGCCGAATCGTGAAGACGTCAGCGGACCGGCGAAGCGGGGTCTCCTTGTAGCTCGCGATTCGACTCGTGACTACGATCCCCGCCGAAGGGCCGAGTGCCGTCCATAGACGCGAAATCCAGCCTGACACGCTCCGCCGAGCGTGCGTCTCGAGTACCTCGTCAAGGGAGTCGAGGAGTAGGGGACACTCCCCGGAGGAAAGGAGTTCACGCATTCCGTGCGGGTTCGCGTCAACGCCGATGGCCGTTAGTTGACCGAGGACGTGTTTTTCGAGGATTGTGAAGGGGTCGCCTTCAGCGAACTTGGGGGCTTCAGCAGCGAGTTGCCCAAGGTCCACATGGAGAACTAGCCGACCGGCGCTCGCTTCGCGAAGCGCGAGTTGTTTAAGAAACGTGCTCTTTCCGCTTCCGGGCTCTCCGAGCACAACGGTCAATCGGCCTGCAATCTTGAGATCCAAAAGTCGCTGACTACCGTGTGCAGCGAGGGACGTGGGATTTCTCATGGCCTCTCGCGGGTCGGTGCCTTCCGGTGTCTCCGCAAGGTCCGTCAAGGGAATGATGTTCGACGCTTCCAGGTCCACGTAGAGCGAGCCAAGGGGAAGGTCGCCGAGTGGGGTTGCCTTCCACGGAAGCCAGTCTAAGTCAAGGAACTGGTATTCTTCAGCTATCCTTCTTCTTGACGCGCGCCCCCAATCGGGCTTGATTGATATCGATTCTCCTGGCTCAGCTCCGTCGTCTCTGAAAGGGACGAGTCGAACACCGTCCACGTCAATGATCTCGAATCGCGATGGCAACTCAAGCCCCTTTGGCGTAGTGAATGGCTTCGGATGCTGTAGTGTGAGCTCGTCAAGATTGACGTGTGCGATTGCGACAGACTCGACTCCAGCGGGAAGGTGAACCTCCCGTCCGGGACTCACCATTGCTGAGCTGCCCAGCCCGCCCGTGCCGGTTCCGTTGCAGAAGACGCAAACGACGCCGGAGGACTTCCAACTGAAGACTTGCATAGTGGCAAGCTGGATGAATCGTTTTGTGTCCGTCGATTGCATCGGCACGACGATTATGCCCGAGCCTCCAATGCTCTCAAACGCGTCCTTCGAGAAGTTGAGGAAGTCGAGACAGACTTGAATCGCGAGAAAGTACTTCTTGCTGTTCGCGCGCCAGGACAAGTATGGGAAGGGGGCGTCGGGGTCGCCTCGCTCGATGTAGAGTGCCTCGCCTTCTGATGGAGCCACTTTTCTGATCCAACACGGCTTTTCTCCGGGGACAATCACCACGCCATGGTTCTGTCGAGCGTCGCGTGCGTTATCGGCGCTTATGATGATCTGTTTCCTCGTGTCCGCGAGGTGCTGCAGCCTGCTGATCGACTCTTCGCCGAGCGGTAGGGAGTACTCTGGAAAGACGACGATGGCCGGTCGGCCTTCGCGCGTCTTGTCGAGGAGATCGAGAATTGCGCGAGCCTTCTCCAGCCGCCTGTGCTCAGCGGACTTCGAGAGCCACTGAAATGCATCTCGACCATCGTCGGTTTGCTTCGGCCCCTTTTCGCGATAGAAGGGCCCCTCAAGCTGAACGATTGCTATCGTGAGCTTCGTGTCAAGCGGTTTCTTTAGCTTGACTTCGATCCCGCGGCCCATTCAGATCCCCCGTCAGAGGCTAAAACGACCTCATAGTGGTATAAGGGCTGACTTGGCTTGCTTTGGCAGCGGGCCCCTAGTGGTCGAGGCTTGTGCTACCATTCGGGCAGATCGCCGCGACCAATGAACATGAAGATCGCGACGATCGCGAGCGCTCCGAGGAGCCCGAGGCCCGCGAGGACGACGACCGGGTCCGCCCACCAAGGCGTCACCGCGGCCGCAATTGCTTGCGCGCCCGCGTCGGCCGCGCGCTGGCCATTCGTCGGATCGCTCGGGTTGAACAGCGTGTGCAAGACGGCCGGGGCCATGATGACGACAACGAGCGCAATGCCCGCGATCTCGATCCCGCGGCCGACGTTCACGAGGTCGCCGTTCGCGTGCAAAACGATAAGGCTAGTTCCGGCGCCCCGGCGCGCGCACCGTGTTGCGTTGTGTTGAGGTTGGCGTCCGGCCGTTGAGTCACGCGGCGCGAGCTTCATGAGGGTCGCGCCAGGATACTCGAATTCGTGGGCATCTATTCTGGCGGGCCGGTGTACAACTTCGTGGCCATCATCCTTTCATTGATTCCGCTCCTCGCTTCGCTCGCGCTCGAGCGAAAGCGCCCGGCTCGACTCCATGGGCTCGCTTACAGTAGACGCCTGCCCGAAGCGCGTCCGCCCGGCCGTGAGGCGCGCACTGTGGTTGCGATTTGGAATGGCGGCGATCGCCCACTTGTCAGCCAACAGATGGCTCCACGTGAACATGGTGGCTTCGAACTATCTCCGGCAGGCGAGTGCGTAGTGGAGACAGTCTTCACATCGGATAGCGTGAGCACTGTCAATGTCGGAATCACGGGGGGTTTGCAGGGGCGGATCGACTTCGACTTCTTCGAGCCAAACGAGGGCGCTGTTGTTGTAGTCGACCACGACTCGCCGTCGAGGACGGTTGGGCTTCGAGGCTATGTGATTGGCGGAGGCTCGATCGTCGAGATCCGGCCGTCGAGGCGGGCGCAACAGCGCGCGAGACTCATCATCATGACGGGCGGCGCGTTGGGGGCCCTGTTCGGGATGACCATGTTGTACACGTCCGACGATTGGGTCATTGGATACGGCACGTTGGCCCTAACGTTCATCTTCAGCGCGGCTGGAACGTGGCGTCTGCTCAAGCTGTATCAGCGCAGGTCTACCGCGCCAAAGAAGATCGCCGACCGGTTCTGGGAAGAGGTCGTGCGACTTGGCGGAGAGGCCGATTTTCGCTGATCAATACCCGCGCACCCCCGGCCACTTGTGTCGCCGTGTGTTGAACGCTCTCTTGCGCGAATGACTCGCGCTCGGCGGGAGAGCAGAGAGACGGATTCATCCGCCGTGAACCTTCTAGTTGACCATGGCTGTCACCGGGCCCGACGCCATTGTTGCCGGCCTCGCCGGGATAAGGTCAGATGCGCTCTTCGAGACCGCAGGCGCGCTCCAGCTTGTTCCCGTCAACGGGAATCACCTCGCTCGCTTGGAGGCTTTCGCATATTTCGCGCTCGCCACCGAACGGGACGCGACAGGAAGGGACGTGCGAGCCACGAAGGCGCGCGTGATTGCGAATGATCTCTTGAGTCCGCTACGACACCTCGACGACCCGCCCGAGAACCTCTTCGTGGAGAACGTCGGCGGAATCGCGGGAAACTACCGCGTCTTTCCCGGCCAAACCTATCAGATCACGCAAACCCTCCAGATCTTCGCGCGAATGCTTGATCCCCGCCGTGGCGGGGCCCACACGGAAGCCGCCCGCAGTTTCTACTCGATGCTCGCTATCAGCGACGCCTTGGCTGAGCGCGCGGGGCTATCTCGCTACACTCGCGTACCATCGCCAGAAGACCGGCGCATCGTCGTGCCGCCTGACGACGCGCTCGCCGCGCTTCGCCGCGTCGTTCGGTTCACACCGACCGAACTCGCGGTCGTCTTGCGCCGCGTTCGCCGGAACGTGGACGACGTTGCCCCCCTCATCGCAAGCGACCCGTTCGAGGCGGCCTCGTATGATCCCCACGCCAACCGCGTTAACGCGACGCCGCTCACGCGATATGGCGATGATATCATCGTCGTCTCGCCGACCTCACTCGTGAACGCCGCGGTGGCCCGCGTGGTCGCGATGTTCCAGAAAGCAGACGCCGTCGACGCCCTCGTCTCTGAGTTCGCCGAGCAGGCATGGGAAGAGGCGATCGCATCGCTACGGAGTCTCGGATTCCGGCGCCTACGGCCGTACGTGAAGACCGACCCATCATGGGGACTCAGGGACGGCTTCTTCCAGATCGACGCCGACAAGATCGCGTACGTCGTTCTTATCACGGACCGCCTCCAAGGCGCGGATCCGACGCGGCCTTGGACTGAGAACGTAGACCCCGACCTCGAGGCAGCGATCAAGCGTCGCGTTGGCGAAGCGGTGTCCGCTCTTCGGGAGACCGCGCCGACCGCGAAGATCCTGGTCGTGGCCCTCGCTCAAGGATTTGGTCGAGCCATGAGCTGGCAGATTGGCGAGTTCGAGACCCTGAAGGACGCGCGCGTTGTCTCACTCGGCGTCGCGGACCTTCGGACCATCGCGGCAACCAGGCCCGGAGACACGCTCGTCCTGTGGAAATTCGCAGGCGCGCTCGATCGCCTCTACTCGCGCACGCGCGTCCGCGCGACATCCAGCTTGGACACGTTCGCGCTTTACCACAGTCGTCACGACTCGTTCTACATGTCAGACGACGCATTGCCCGACTATCTTACGATCCCCCCGGCAAGTGGCGCTCACCTCCGCTTCGACGCCCTCGGGAAGCAAGATCCGCACGTGGTCTCCACGCCGGATGGAGGGCTAACGCCCGTAGTCGCCCAGTATGACGCCAAGTTGCCGATCTACCGTCCCTTCCCTCCCGGAAACCCCCGAAGCATGCGTTGCGTCGAGATCAAGCCGCGGATCTGGATCCTCCCCACAGCGTACGATGACGACGCGCGGGACGACGCCTCAGAGACGCTCTCGGAGTGCCTCGCGTTCTGGCTCGCCCGCGTCGCCGGAGCGATCCAGGAGCGACTTCCGGCGCTCCAGACGAGGGGGCTCAACATTCGGATCGAGCTTCAGGACGCAGAAGCGTGGAAGCACCTCTATGCGGAAGGGACCGACGTCCCTGATGCGCTCATCAAAGCCGCGGTCTCGCGCGATCGCGATGAGATCACGCTGATCCTCGAAGCTGGAGCCATGAAGAGATTTCGCGTGCCCGACAACTCGGGCGAGCGCGAGCTCCTATCGCTCGTGCTATCGTCAATTCGAGATCTTTGCTCGGACGAGTGGCCAGCTGACGCGATCGCGAAGACAGTCGACGATGTCGCCCCGCTTGGGCTCGCGAAGAAGATCGTCATCATCAACCAAAGCGCGCTACCGCTCGCGAACAAGGAGGGCCTCCCAGAGCCCAGGCTCGTCCCAGACCACGAAGCGGAGCTCCTCCTGGACGACCTCGGTGAGCATCTTCGCAAGGAGAAGGGACGCACCGAGGGACGCGTGCAGTCCGACGCTGTCAATGCGGTTCTCCACGAGACCGTGGCCTATTTCTTCGCGCGGCTCGAGGCGCTCGTTGCCGAGCTCGATCCGCATACCACGAACGTCCTCGTTGCGCTCCACGAGGCGCTACTTGCAGAATCCACACTGGCGGCCGTCATGTCCGACGTCACGAGCGCGACCTACGAAGCCCACATCGGTCTGCCCGAAGATCCTATCGATAAGGCATCCGAACACGCGGAGGCCGCCGTGAGCCTCAGGTTCCTCGTCGAGTATGTTGCGGCGCGCCCTCCAGACGGCAAGCAGATTCCGTCGGACACAACGATCGACGAGCTTCTCGCGCTAGCCAAGCACATCACGTCCTACGGCTTCGACAGCGACATCGCGAAGTAC
>JBAZZN010000109.1:0-8553 GCA_041658815.1 Thermoplasmatota archaeon | reverse complement strand
CGGGAAGGGAGACTTCGAGCCGAACATGAAGCGTGATATCGGGGATGGGTGGATGTACACCGCGACCGATACCTCGTCGTCGCAAGCCGTCCGGCAGGTGTACCTCAACGGCTTCGCGTCCCAATGCGCCGAAACGTGCACGGCGGTGAACCCGAACGTGGCGACGGCGCGCAGCGAGTTCTTCACGGCGGACATCAACTTCAAGGCGATGTTCGGCGTGTGGAAGGACTGCAACAAGGACGGCTACATTGGCCTGGGCGACCAGGGCCTCTTCGAGTACCGCACGGAGCTCCTGCTCGACGTGAGCGTGTGCCCCAAGCAAACGACGCCCACCCCTATCCCAGCGATCTGGATGCCCTCGCACAACGACGGCACATGGGTGCGCGAGTACATCGCCATCAACTGGCTCAACAAGATCTCGGTGGTGGGCGACATGAACAAGTGGAACATCAACGACAACAAGGCGCGCGTGTGGGCCGACTACGGCTTGCCCGAGACCGCCTACTTGCCCACGTGCCCACTCATCCCAGTCGAGCGCGGCACACTCCACACCACGGGCGGCATGCTGCACGCGTTCGACTGCCGTGAGGGCTACACGGTCACGAGCACGTTCAACGGCGTCGCGGACAGCAACGCCGCGCTGCGACCATACAGCTTCAGCGACCACCCCCGCGACCAGCAGAACTCCGCCTCGCAGGCCAACATCAAGAACCCCTGGGGCGACCAGAGCGACGCTAGCAACGCGCAAGTGTGGGACTGCGGCCAGCCCCAAGTCACGAGCGTGGCCATCGGCAAGGATCCAGTCATTGGCGGTTACATGAGGGTGAACGTGAGCATGCCAAAGGTCCCGCCCGGCGTCACGCCCGGCGGCAGCGCCGCTGGCACGATGAACGCGACGGGCAGCGGCTTCGACAAGTGCAGCCGCGACACGGACCACCCAAGCGCCAACTCGCCAGACGGCCTCATCTACGAGGACAGCGGCGGGTACTACCACTGGGGCGCCACCATGGCGAACACGCCGTACTGGCTCGAGTACGACGTCGCAGGCACGCCCACGAAGGTCCAAGCGGACGACAACCTCGAGCCTGGCGAGGGAACGCGCCCCGCCGTGCCATTCGCGGCCGTGCTCGGCCAATCCACACCCGCGCCTGGCGATGTCGCGGAGATCGTCGCCGGCGATGGCATCTGGGGCGCGACCACGCAGTGGACGAACCCCTTCTTCCTGCAGCGCTACACGCTCCAGACGGGCCCCGTGCCGCACACGTTCTACGGCTACGTTTCCTCGGATGCGATCCGCGACTATGGGCTCAGCGTGCCAAAGGGCGCAAGCATCGGCACTTACGGCAAGGAAGCCTGCGGGGCCATACCCGGCTACAACCCGGTCACGAACTGGCAGTGCAACCGCGCGGCGTGGTACATCGATTCGAATGGCAAGGACTTCGACTCGCGCAACGCGCGCCTAGGCCCGGACCCGACACCACCCGCCGGTGCGGGCTGCAACGTGAACGACGCGTCCGGCTGCCTGCGCTACGGTTCGCGCGCCGGCGACCCCTACAACCTCCGCGACATCGACTGCTACGACGAGTCCGTCCAGCAAGCGCGCGCGGCCGGCATCGGCTACGGCGTCGTGACGAGCCAGAAGTGCGACGCGAACAACGCGTGATCAGCGCGCTGCGGCGCGCCTGACGCCAAACTTAGGGGGCTGCGGCCCCCATCCCTTCTCTTCGATTCCCTGCTTGTGCCAGCTGACGCCAAGGCCGCCTCGCGTGACAAGCCGTCGCAGGGGTTATAAGTCTGGAATGGCGCTTCAGGTCTCGGAGCGGGCCTCGCGAGGCCCGGAGGCTTGGTCAGGATGTCTAGAGATATTCCTCTCGCGGTCGCGCTCGTTCTTCTCTTGTCGTCCCCCGTCGCGCTTGCGTCCTGGGGCAGCAAGGGCATCCAGGAACCCGACGTGAAGCGTGATATCACTGAGGGTTGGATGTTCACCACGGCCGACGTCTCGATATCGCAAGACGTCCGCATGGTGTACTTCAACGGCTTCCACGGGAACGGCGTGTTCTTCGGCCCTGACACTTCGAACAGCCTCAACTTCGCGACGCTCCGCAGTTCAATGTACTACGGGGAAGGCTACAACTTCGAAGCTGTCCTGGGCGTGTGGAAGGACTGCAACAAGGACGGCTACATGGGCCTGGGCGACCAGGGCCTCCTGGAGTATCGCTCAGAATTGCTGCTGGACACGAGCGTTTGTCCCAAGCAAGTGACGCCAATCGTCCCTGCGACCCAGCTCCCGCCGCTTGACTGGTTCCCCACGCACAACGACGGCCAGTGGGTGCGCGAGCTCCTGCCCATCTCGTGGCCAGAAACGAACGGCATCATCGCAGACACGAACCCGTGGAACGTGAACGACAAGGGCGCGCGTGTCTGGGCCGATTATGGTGTGCCAGGAACGTGGCCCCTTCCCAGCCTCTCGTGCTGGTGGAACCCGCACCCGCGCGGCACTTGGCACAGCACGGGCGGACTGCTCGAGTACTCGGACTGCTGGGGCGGCGGCCGCATCACCACCACGTTCGACGGGGTGGCCGATGGCAACGCCGCGCTACGACCGTACAGCTTCAGCGACCATCCCACTGACCAGCACAACTCGGCGTCGCAAGCAAACATCAGGAATCCGTGGGGCGTCTCCAGCGACGCATCCTACGTGGAGCCATGGGACTGCAACGCGCAGCAACCAGCGCAAGTCATCGTCCCCGCGATCCCACAGGCCAACCGGGAAGCGAGCTACGTTGTGAACGTGAGCCAGCCGCGCGTGCCTCCAGGCGTGAACGCCAACGGCGACATGTCCGGCACGTTCAACTCGACGCTATCTGGGTTCTCGAAGTGCGAACGCAGCAATTCGGACCGGACCGGCTCGAACGTCCCCTACGCGCTCGAGGGCGACGTCGTGAACCCCACCGGCGCCAAGACCTCGCCAGACGGCACGCTCGACCCGCGTGATGATGCCCGCCCTGAAGCCCCCTTCGGCGCAGTGCTAGGCAAGGCCACGCCAAGCCCGACTGGCACCACGGCTGGCACGCATCTTGACGGGAACGCCGGCTTCTGGAGCGAGAACACCCAGCGCGAGGAGCTCTTCGCCTTGAACTCCCGTGACGAGATATCACCAGTCGTGTACAACACGTTCTACGCGTTCGTCTCACCAAAGGCCGTGAGGGACTACGGCCTCTCGCTCCCCAAGGGACCCACAACTGGCACCTACGGCATCGAGGCGTGCGGCAGTCTCAGCAGCGGCATCCAGAACCGGTGGGACTGCGACTCGGCACACTGGTACTTGGACGCGTTCGGCAAGAACATCCAGCCGCGCGACTACCGCTTGGGCCAAGAGCCAAACAACGCGAAGGGCTGCACAGACACCACCACCGCAGGCTGCGTGCCATACGGCAGTATCCTTCGCACTGCGTACAATCTGCGCGATATCGACTGTTACGATCAATCCGTGCAAGCCGCACGCGCCAGTGGCGTCAGTTGGGGCGTCCTGACCGGCACGGCTTGCCCTTACACAACATGAATGGGAGAAGAACGGAGGCTTGAAAACCATGAGAAAACAACTGATCGCGATCGCGACGCTTGTCGCGCTGTCGATGCCCACGGCGCTGGGCTGGGGAATGCTTGGCTCGTACGAGCCGGACACGAAGCTGGACACTACGGGCGGGTGGATGTACGGCACGACCGACGTCTCGTCCAATCAGGCCGTCCGCAAGGTCTATTTCAACGGGTTCTACGGCCAATGCTACTACAACGTGTGCGAGCCGTTCAACCCGAACGTGGCGGCCGTACGCAGCGGAGTGCACTCCACCGAGTACCTCCAGTACGCCATGCTCGGCGTGTGGAAGGACTGCAACAAGGACGGCTACGTCGGCCTGGGCGACAGGGGCTGGTTCGAGTACCGTGCCGAGCTGCTGCTCGACGTGAGCGTTTGCCCCAAGCAAACGCTGTCGAGCACCATCCCGCGCGACTGGTTCCCATTCCACAATGATGGCGTTTGGGTCAAGGAGTTCCTCTCCATCCAATGGAACGACTACTACTCGCTGTCCGCCGCGAACATCTACGACGTCAACCCGTGGAACATCAACGATAACGGCGCTCGCGTGTGGGCAGACCACGGCCTAGCCCCCGCGTACAGCATCGGCTGCTACTACACGTCCTTCCCCGTCGGCACGTTCCGCAGCACCGGCGGATTGCTCCACACGGTGGACTGCGTTGACTCGTACCGCGTGACGGACACGTTCGACACCGTCGCGGACTCGAACGCGAACACGAAGCCCCTAAGCTTCAGTGACGCGCCACGCGACCAAGCGAACTCGGACTCCACGCTCAACGAGCCCAACCCGTGGGGCAACGAGCGCGAGGACGACTCCTACGTGCAAGTCTGGGACTGCACCAAGCCCAGCCCGCTCCACGCCGTGCCCAACACGCCACCCGGCACGCCCGTCTCGAACACGGTGGGCGAGAACGCGGGCAGCGACAAGAGTTCGCCCACGTACCGCGTGCTCCACGTCGATTCATCGACCGATTACAACGTGAGCATGCCCAAGGTCCCGCCATCCGCCACGCCGAGCGGCTCGGCCGCGGGCACGATGAACGCGACGGGCAGCGGCTTCGACCACTGCACGCGCAACCAGCAACACGACTCGCACAACCACATGGGCGACTCGCTCGCGGGCCTTCCGTACGACGAAAGCGCCACGACCGAGACGCCCGCCCGCACGCAGCCAGATGACGCGATGCGCCCCTGGGAGCAAGGCCGACCGGCCGCGCCCTACGCTGGCGTCCTCGGCAAGAGCTCCCCTGGCGGCACGTCCGACAAGGCCGACGGCGACCTCGGGCTACACGTCACCAGCACGGACGGCGTGTGGTCTGGCAACCGCGTGTGGCACCAGGAAACTGTGTTCACCGGCAGCGGCGGCGTCGCGCCCGTGAAGTACGAAACGTACTATGCGTTCGTCTCCACCGCCTCGACGTATGGCCTCTCGCTCCCCAAGGGGACGGCAATGGGCACATACGGCTCCGAAGCGTGCGGCACCTCCACGACCGGCATCAAGAACGGCTGGGACTGCGACAAGACGCACTGGTACAAGGACGCGTTGGGCGACGATCTCCGCCCACGCAGCCACTACCTCGGACCAGACCCGAACCCCCCGCCGAACACGATCTGCGCGTACTACTCGCAGCAGTCGAACCCCAACGCGGGTTGCCTGTCCTACGGGGCATTGCCCGGCGACTCGTACAACATGAAGGACATCGACTGCTACGACCAATCGGTGCAGCAAGCGCGCGCGGCCGGCGTCGGCTACGGCTTGCTCACCGGCACGAAGTGTGACATCCCGACCTGATGTGATCTGGGGGGCCTGACCCAAAGTCAGGCCCCAACGCCTTTAAACAGCAGGAGTGAGGTCGCGGCTTCGTGTTCCTCATCACCGAGTGGTTCGGGGCGTTCCTCCTGGACGACTCTGGCGCCGTCAAGGACGAGCGCCTGTTCGTCAAGGACGCCAAGCAGTTGGCCGCTCTACTCAAGCGCCTCCAGGACGGCAACGTCCTCGAAGAAGAGCGCCAGCTTGCGGTCAGGGCGGATGGCGACCTGAAGGTCCGCGAGCCCCGCCACCAGGTCCTGCCCAGTACGCACCTCACGGCGCAAGCGCCCACGCTCGCCGACCGCGCCAGCGAGTTCGGCTTCGACTTGCGCCTCCTGCACGAGGCCACGCTGGAGCTGGGCAAGCTGGGCGTGCGCGAAGCAAGCTCGCGCCGCGACATGCACATCGTGCAAGCCGTCGATGCCATCGACGAGATGCACGAGCAAGCCAACGTCCTCGTGGAGCGCCTCCGCGAGTGGTACGGCCTCCACTTCCCCGAGTTCGTGGACAAGACGCAGCGCAACGAGGAAGTCGCCGCGCTCGTCTCCGCGCACGGCACACGCGAAGCCATCATGGCCGCGAATCCGCAGCACGCGGTGCTCGACAGCATGGGCGGCCCGCTGCCTGGCCCAGAACAAGAAGCAATCCGCCACCTCGCGCGCACTGCCTCATCGCTCTACTCGACGCGCGCCGAGCTCGAGAAGTACCTCGACGTGGCGATGGTCGAGATCGCGCCCAACGTGGCCGCGCTCCTCCAACCAGTCCTCGCGGCGCGCATGATCAAGCAAGCGCGCGGACTCCGCCGCCTCGCCATGATGCCCGCTGGCACCATCCAGACGCTTGGGGCCGAGAAGGCGCTCTTCCGCCACATCAAGGAAGGAAAGCTCCCACCCAAGCACGGCTTCCTCATGCAGCACCCGCTCATCCACCGCGCGCCGCGCTATCACCGCGGCGCCCTCGCGCGCTCGCTTGCGGCCAAGGTCGCACTCGCCGCGCGCGCCGACGCCTTCACGCACGGCGAGGGCCTGGGCGCGAAGCTTGCGGTCGATTTCGAGAAGCGCGCCGAACTCCTCCGCAACGCGCAGGCCCGGAAGCGCACCCAGAAGCCGCGCCCCGCCTTCGCGGGACGAGGCGGCGGCGCCCCAGCGCCTCGCAGGGACCGCAGCTCCGAAGAGCGAGGACCAAGCCGCGCCGGCGATGCAGCGCGGCGAGACGACCGCCCCAAGGGAGGCTGGCGCTGATGGCGCAAGAGATCTACCCCGGCGTCATCTCCATCGATGACCGTCGCATCGCCACGAAGAACCTCGCCCCGGGCCAACGCGTCTATGACGAGGACCTGCTCACCATCAACGGCGAGGAGCACCGCTCGTGGAACCCGATGAAGAGCAAGTTGGGCTCGTACATCGTGAAGGGCGGACGCAACTTCCCCCTCACTGCCACGAGCCGCGTGCTCTACTTGGGCGCAGCCAACGGCACGACACCCTCGCACGTGAGCGACATCGTCCGCGACGGTCTCCTCGTGGCCGTAGAGTTCAGCCCCCGCTCCTTCCGTGACCTCCTCAACATGGCGATCCCGCGCCCCAACGTCGTCCCAATCCTGGCCGACGCATGGCGCCCAGAGCTCTACGAACGATATCTCGGTAAGGTGGACCTGGTCTTCCAGGACATCTCGCAGCGCCAACAAGCGCAGATATTCGCCAAGAACCTCAACCACTTCCGCCCCGCGAGTGGTATCCTCGCCGTGAAAGCACGCAGCGTGGACGTCGCCGCGAACCCGCGCGACGTGTACGCACAAGTGTCCGCCGACGTCGAAGC
Organism: Thermoplasmatota archaeon; assembly: GCA_041658815.1. Classification (GTDB taxonomy): domain Archaea; phylum Thermoplasmatota; class SW-10-69-26; order JACQPN01; family JAJPHT01; genus JAJPHT01. Next base: position 1,333 of record JBAZZN010000109.1, on the reverse strand, counting down.
GCTCACGGAGTACCACGTCATCGAAACGGTGGACCTGGGCCCCTTCGAGAAGGACCACGCGATCATCGTGGTGAAGCCCGGCAAGAGCGACCGCCGGACGAGCGAACCGCAGCGCGAAGAGCGCCGCGAGGAACGTCCCCGCTTCGAGCGCCCCCGCGAGGACAAGCCTCGTTTCGACAACAAGCCACGCGGCTTCGGCCCCAAGGGAGGCGCAGGCGGCGGTGGCGGCTTCCAGCGCCGCGATGACCGCCCGCAAGGCGGAGGCGGCGGTTTCGACAAGCCCCGGCGCTCCGGGGGCGAGTGGAAGGACCGCAAGCCCACCGGTGGCGGCGGTCAGCGCCGCGACTGGCGGTGAGCCCGCTGCGGCGGGGCCAAGCGCGCTCGACGCGCGCTCACCGAACGAACGCGAGGTGCTTCGCATGATGCGTCACTTGGTGACCGGGGGAGCCGGTTTCATCGGCTCGCACCTCGTCGATGCGCTCCTCAAGCGCGGTGACGAGGTCGTCGTCTATGACAACCTGTCAAGCGGAAAGCAAGCGTTCCTCGCGCAACACAAGGGTGACGCACGCTACCATTTCGTGCATGCGGACGTGCTCGACACGGCGGACCTCGCCCTCGCGATGAAGGGCGCCGACATGGTCTGGCACGTGGCGGCCGACCCGGACGTGCGGACGTCCGGCTTACGCGCCGAGATGCATGTGCAGCAGAACGTCATCGCCACGCTGCGCGTACTAGAGGCCATGCGCGTCGCGGGCGTGAAACGCATCGCGTTCACCAGCACGAGCACCGTGTACGGAGAAGCGACCATCATTCCCACGCCCGAGGACTACGCGCCCCTCGAACCCATCAGCCTGTACGGCGCCTCCAAGCTCGGCAGCGAAGCGTTGATATCGGCCTTCTGTCACACGTTCGACCTTCAAGGCATCGCGTTCCGCTTCGCGAACATCGTGGGAGCGCGCAGCACGCACGGCGTCACTTACGATTTCTACAACAAGCTCAAGACGAACCCCAAGTCGCTCGATATCCTCGGTGACGGCAAGCAGCTCAAGAGCTACTGCCACGTGGAGGACTGCGTGAGCGCGATGCTGCACGTCGTATCGAGCCCGTGGGCCCGATACGGCGCTTACAACATCGGGAGTGACGACGCCATCGACGTCCTCGAGCTCGCGCGCGTCGCGGCCCACGAGTGGGGACTCCCGCAAGTGGGTCTCAAGACGATGGGCGCTGCTGGCACGGGAGGCTGGAAGGGTGACGTCCGCAAGATGGGCCTCGCGACGACCAAGATCAAGAAGCTCGGCTGGGCGCCCAAGTTCACGAGCGCGGAGGCGATCCG
>JBAZZN010000108.1:0-8582 GCA_041658815.1 Thermoplasmatota archaeon | reverse complement strand
GAGGTTGCAGAGGAGGTTGAGCTTGCGCGAGTAGTCGTCGCTATCATTCAGGATGATGGTGTTCTCGCGCTTCTTCGCGGCGATGTCCCGCTTGATCGCGTCGAGACTGCGCTGCGTTCGGTACTGCGGGTTGTCCAGGGGGAGAAGGCCGGCACTCTCGGCCTTGAGGATGAACAGGAGGCGATAGAGGAGCTTGAGCGAATTGTCGTGGATGGCTCGGCGCTGGTCTGCGTTCTTGCCGTCGAGATGGTTCTCCGGCCATCGAAGGAATCCGTTGACGAGGACGCCGAGCGCTTTGTAAACGGCGTCTTCGAGGTCCTTCGCGAGGCCTTTGGAGTAGTCAACGCTGCCTTGGCGGACCTTGTCGAGCGGTGTCTTGCCTGTGCTGTCGAGAACGAACGCTTCGCGGCGGAAGAAGTAGGCGAAGTAGGTGAAGTCCTCGATACGACCATTCACGAGGGCCGCGAGGTCGATCTCGTAGTAGCGCCCGACCTTGGGGAAGCCGCCTTCGTAGTGGTAGATGCGCCACTTGCGGCCGTTCGTCAGGATCCCCCAGCGCTTCTCGTTGTCCAGGAGATAGCGATAGAGTTGGGCGCTGGGGATGCTGGGGTCGAGCGCGTCGCGCTCCTTCTTTGTGGATGTGCCATCGAGCGGCCTGTCCCAAGCCTTCAGTTCGCCGATGGCGATCGAATGCTGGGCGAAGAGGCGGCGGTCGGTGAAGTGGCGCTCGGCTTCGGCCTTCGTGGCTTCGCTCTCAAAAAAGAAGTAGTCCGGGAACTTGCCGGTCTCCGTGCGGATCTGGACGTAGGAGACGTGGCCGAGCTCGCGGAAGATGGCCTCGAAGAACTCGCGGTCGAGGCTGAGCTCGGTCATCTCGTCGAAAGCGGCTTCTCGGCGGAGAAGGTCGCGCGCCTTGGCTTGGACGCGCTCCGCGAGGGCGCGTGCTTGCACCCACTCCTCGCGTTTCGGAAGAACGTTGAGGAGGAAGTGCTCGCTGAAGAGGTTCTCTTTCGTAAGGAATGGGACGAGCAGCGCCTGGCTGGGCGTCGAGGAAGAAGGGGGCACCGGGCTTCCGGCCAACAGATGCTTCGTGGGCCTTAAGGCGACGGGGCTGATTCGATGAGTCGCAGTGGATACACGCGAAACCACGAGGTCGCAATTGCTGGCTGCCGTGCTTGCACCTGGGATCGTTTGGCAGGCGGATCGGCCTGCGTCGTCATCACCCGATCCAGACCGCCCCGACCAGCCCCGCCAGCGCGATCCACCCGACGACCGCGTTCACGTTGAAGAACGCCTTGTTGATCGCGACCGGGTCGCGCGGGTCCACCGTCGCGTGCTCGAAGGCAAGGAGCCCCGCGACCGCTATCACGCCAAGGTACATCGGCCAGCCCAGGCCCTCGACGCGGGCGAAGATGGCGAGGAAGAGCACCGTGAGGGCATGGAGGCCCGCGGCGATGCGCCGACTGCTTTCAGCGCCGAAGTCGGCTGGCATGCTGTGCACTTCGGCTTGGCGGTCGAACTCGACGTCCAGCAGTGCGTACAAGATATCAAAGCCGCTGACCCACGCCATGGCGGCGAGGCCCAGGAGGAAGGGCGGGAGCCACCCGGCGAAGGAGCCCGTCACGGCGAGGTAGCCGCCGGCTGGCGCGCAAAGGAACGCGAGGCCCAGCACGAAGTGGCACGCCCACGTGACGCGCTTGGCGTACGGGTACGCGAAGAAGAGCGCAGCAAGGACTGGTGAGAGCAGCAAGACGAGCGGGTTCAGGAGCCACGCTGCCATGACCATGGCGAGCGCGGCGGCGCCAGCGAGGGCCCCCGCCTGCGTCATCGTCATCGCGCCCGCGGGCAGCGCGCGCGTGGCGGTGCGGGGGTTACGCGCGTCGATCGCGCGGTCCACCATGCGGTTGAGCGTCATGCCCAGGGTGCGTGCGCCAACGGCAGCCACGAGAATGAGCGTGAGGGTGCCCCAAGAGAACGGCAAAGCGGCGTGCCGCATGCCCACGACCATGCCCGCAAGGACGAAGGGAAGCGCGAAGAGCGTGTGCTCGATCTTGACGAACTCAAGCAGCGTGCGCAGGCGCGGGGCCACGTTTGGTGCGACTCGTGGGGGGCGCTTCAGGTTTTCTCTCCGGTCCGCGGTTTCGTCAGCGCGAGGGTCACGCCGCATAGGATCAGCACGCCACCAAGCGCGGTCCACCACGTTGGACGCTCGTGCAGCACCATGAAGCCCAATACGAGCGCCAGCACGGGCGTGAAGACGCTGATGTAGCTCATGGTCGTGGCCGGCCAGGCTTTCAGCAGCCAGAAGAAGATGAGGAACGTCACGATGCTGCCCGCGATGGCGAGATACGCGATGGCGCCCCATGTCACCCCGTCCGTGGGCAGATGATAGCCGTCACCTGCGACGAGCGACGCGAGGGCAAGGAGGACCGCGCCCACGAGCATGGCGGGGGCGTTCAGCGTGGCGGGGCGCATCGTGGCGCCATGCCGCTTGGTGGCAACGCTCGCGGCGCCCGCGCACAGCGTGCCTGCGACGATGGCGATCATGGGGACGACGCGCGCTTGCCCGAGGTCGATGCTATCTGCGAAGAGCGCGCCCACGCCCAGGAGGGCCAGGAACGCGCCTCCGAGCTTCCTCGGCGTGATCCGGTCCTCGGGCAGGTACGCGTGCGCGAGGAAGGCGGTGCCGATGGGTAGCACGGCGAAGAGGATGCTCGTGAGCCCGCTGTCGAGCCACTGCTCGCCCCAGTAGACGAGGCCGTAGTTCGCCGCGAAGAGCGCCGTTCCCACCCACAAGGTGAGGAGCCATTCTTCGCGGCCCCGCGGCAAGCGCTGCCGCAGGAGGGGCAGCATCAGGAGGAGGAGCCCGCCCGCGAGGAAGAAGCGGAGCGAGGCGACGTTGAACGCGCCAAGGCCACCGTAGCCCACCTTGATGACGAGCCACGTGGAGCCCCAGATGGCGCAGAGAAGCGCGAACGCGAGTGGCTTCAGGAGGTCGCGGGCCACGGGGCTCGAACTGAGACGCCCGGAAAAGCTCTGCTCCCGTGCCGTGAAGCGCTGGGATGGTCAGAAGCCATAGGGCGTGGTCCGGTCCTTTTCGTCCCGGCGCATGAACTCGTCGCGCGCTCTTGCGGCGTGTAGGACAGCGGCGAGATCGACGGCCGCGGCCTGATCCACTTCGCCGAACTCGTTCTCCAAGAGTTCGCGTGCCTCGTGCAGGGCCCTGCGGACCGTGTAACGCTCGCTTTCTTCCATGTGGGACTCTCGGTCGCTCGGGGCGCATCCACGTGTCGGCGGGTCCCTTGGTCGCTTCCCTCACCGCGTGAGGTCGAGCGCCATGATGTCGAAGACGAGGTCTTGCCCCGCAAGTGGGTTCGTGCTTGGCGTGGCAACGACTATCTCCGTGTCGCTCACGCTGCGGACCGTCACGTCGCTCTCTTGCTGGAGCTGCGTGGCGGGTTGGGTGTACTTGAAGCCGACTGGTGGCGAGTGCTTCACGACGATGGCCGTGTCGTTGAGGGCGTCCACTGCGGTCATGCCGGGCCAGTAGCTGCGCATGGTGAATGGGTCGCCGATCCCCGTCGTCGGCGTGGTGCGGAAGACGACCTCGGTCGCATTAGCGCGCGCCACGATGCTCGCGTTCGCCCAGAAGGGGTAGAGGGTGTAGGTCTGGCCTGTTTCGACGGCGACCTCGTAGCCCACGCTGTCCGCGCTGTAGCTCGTGATACGATAAGGCCAGTGGTTGGGGCCTTGGACGAAGAAGAAGACCTTGCCAGGCTGGAAGGGACCAGTCTGGTCAGTGTCGTTCATGTAGCTATCAAAAGTCGCACGCGCGACCGTTTCGATGCGGACGGGCAGCGTGAAGTCGCGGTCGATCGTCTCGGTGCGGGGGACCGTCGAGTCCGTCGTCGCGTTCCCGTAGGCATCGACCGCGGCGATTGTCACTGTGCGCGATTCGCCAGCTTGAATGCCGTGGAGCGCCCGGTAGAAGCCGAGCACGACTTGGGGTTCCGGGCTTCCAACGACTGGGAGCGCGCCCGCGGAGGCACGGTACTGGTCGCTCTTGGGGAAGTTGAGCGCGAGAAGCTGGGGGTCGTTAGAGTTGAACACCTTGCCGTTCGAGGCGAGGCGGCCAGTGTAAAGGAGGTTGACGGTGGAGTTGTCGTCGAACCCACGCGTGGTGGGCAGGATGCGTACCTTGAGCAGGTCGGCCCGCTCGCGCATGAGCTTGCCATCCGTGCTGGTCATCCTCACGTGCAGCGGGTACGTTCCAGGCGTGAGGGTGGTGGAGATGCCGATCGGGACGAACGCGGTCATGTTGCCGCCCGCAGGAACGCGCGCGGTGCCAGTGCCAGCCGTGACGCCCTCGCCCGAGATGGTGACCGCCACGTCCTGTGCTTTGTCGCCTTGGTTCGAGACGATGACATCGTACGTGATGCTGTGGCCGATGGTCGCGTTCAAGGTGGAGCGAGCGGCACTCAGGCGGAATGCACCCGCGTTCACGACGTCGCTCCCGCCCAGGCTCTGCTGGACCGCGAACGTGGCGCCGCCGACCAGTATGAGGAATGCGACGAACGCTGCTGACTTCACCGCGAACGAGGCGGGCACGGCCGCGGCATGGGTGCCTTCCCATTAAAAAGCCACGGAGACGCTCGCGAAGTTACTTCCGTCCCTGGCGACTTGCGCGGAAGGTGGCAGGGCTCGTTGACCCGGTGCTCGTGGCCTTGTGGCTCATGCTTCCGGCCTACATCGGGAACATGATCCCGGTCTTCGTGGGTGGAGGGGCGCCCATAGACTTTGGCAAGAACTGGCGGGACGGCCGCCGCATCCTGGGGGACGGGAAGACGTGGCGCGGCATCATCCTCGGCCCCATCCTCGCAGCCTTGTTCACGTTCATCCTCCAATGGCTCTCGCTCAACACGTCGTGGGGAGAAACATTCCCATCGTGGGGACCGTCCCCCTGGTGGTTCGCCATCGCGTACGCGCTCGCTCTGGGCGCTCTCGTGGGCGACGCGACGAAGAGCTTCTTCAAGCGGCGCACGGGGCGCAAGCGGGGCGACCGGTGGATCCCGTTCGACCAGCTCGACTTCGTGGTCGGTGGGCTCGTCTTTGGGCTGCTCGCTGGCGTTCTCCTCCAAGTATCAGGAGCCACGCCATCGAACACATTCCTTGACATCTTCACGTGGCCGCGAGTCCTCGTCATCTTGCTGTTGACGCCAGCGCTCCACTTGCTCGTCAACTTCATCGGCTACAAGATCGGCGCGAAAGACGTCCCGTGGTAAGGCGAGGGCATCGCTTCAGTACTTGGGCACTGATGGGTCCACGTCATCAGACCACGCAAGGATGCCGCCTTCCAGGTTCCACACGCGCTTGTAGCCCAGCGTCTGGAGGAACCGTAGGGCCTTCGCGCTTCGCAAGCCGCCCTTGCAGTGGAGGATGATATCCTCGTTCTGCGGCAACTCCCCCACGCGCTGGGCCAGCTCGCCAAGCGGGATGAGCCGCGCGCCGGGGATGCGCGCGATCTCTGCCTCGTGCGGCTCGCGCACATCAACGAGGAGCACGTCTCGCCGCGCGAGGCGCGCCTCGAGCTGCCTTGCCGTCACGCTGGGGGTGCCTTCTGGCACTTCCTCTTCCTCGCCGCGAATGCCGCAGAACTCCTCGTAGTCGATGAGCTCCTTCATCGTGGCGTTTGGCCCGCAGATCGGGCACTTGGGGTCCTTCTGGAGCTTGAGCTCGGTGAACTCCATGGAGAGCGCGTCGAAGAGCAGGAGGCGCCCGATGAGCGGGCTCCCGAGACCCACGGTGAGCTTGATGGCTTCGGCTGCCTGGATCGAGCCCATGACGCCAGGCAGCACGCCAAGCACGCCGCCTTCTGCGCACGATGGCACGAGGCCAGGCGGCGGCGGCCTCGCGTACAAGCAACGATAGCAAGGGCCGCGCTTGGCGTCGAAGACGGAGGCTTGGCCCTCGAAGCGGAAGATGCTCGCATAGACGTTTGGCTTGCCCTGCAGCACCGCGACGTCGTTGGCAAGATAGCGCGCGGGAAAGTTGTCAGTCCCATCGAGGATGATGTCGTAGTCGCGCAGCAGCTCGTGCGCGTTCTGGCTCGTGAAGCGTGTGTCGTGCGCTTGCACTTCGATGTGCGGGTTGAGCGCGCGCAGCCGCGCCGCGGCGGTGTGCACCTTGCTCTTGCCCACGTCATCGCGCGTGAAGAGGACTTGCCGGTGTAGGTTGGACTCGTCGATCGTGTCGAAGTCCACGAGCCCGATCGTCCCGACGCCTGCGGCTGCGAGGTAGAGCGCGGCGGGTGCGCCAAGTCCCCCCGCGCCCACGAGCAGGACCTTGGCGGACTTGAGCTTCTCTTGCCCCTTGAGGCCCACTTCGGGCAGGATGAGGTGTCGGGAGTAGCGATGCACCTCGTCGTGGGTGAGCGTCCCTGCGGCGCCCAGCGTGCTCACATCCTTGTCGCCGGGGCGCACGTTCACGAAGCCTGCGGAGCCGCTCCATCGTAGAAAAGGCGATGGTCACAAAAGGGAGGTCTGGCGGGTTCACCCCCGGGGTTTCGCTGATCCCCCGTCGTCACCCGCGCATCATCTTGGGCAGGTCCGCGTTGAACTGCCCGCGCGTCACCGCGGAAGCGCCCGCCGCCACGGCGGCTTGCATGAGGTCCGCCTGCACGTGCGGATAGCAAACTAGGACGGGCAGCTCTGGTCGCGCCTTGCGCAGCGATAGCACCGCGTCGAGCACGCCGGGCGCGCTCACGTCCGCCACGACGCGCGAGGTGCCCTCGGACTTGGCGAGCGCTTCGGCGGGGAGCACGAAGCGGACCTCGACGCCCACTTCCTTGGCGGCCTGCGTGATGCGTGGCTTGAAGAAGAGGTCGAAGCCCAGCGCGAGGACGACGTCGGTCATGAGATCCGTCTCAGCCCGCCTGTATCTCGATCTCGTCACTCATCTCGTTCCGGACGCCCGGCAACATGACGTGCGCACGCAAGTAGAGCGTCCCGCTTGCGGGCACCTTCGCGTCCGCACAGAACGGACCGGGCAGGTCGTAGCCAGCAGCGGCCGCGGCGGTGCCGTTGCCTGGGTACACGGCGCCGCCCTTGTAGTCCGAGAACGCGGTGGACGCGGGGTGACTCGTGGTGTCCCAGTGGAGCGCCGTGTGCGGCACGTGCGTCGCGCCGCCCACCGACTCGACGCGCCAGCACACGAGCGCGCTGCTGCCGGCGGCAGCCTTGTTGGGCGCGCTCACGATGCTGACCGCTGGCGCGACGACGATGCTCCGCTCGTGGCTTAGGTTGTTGACGGAGTTCGGGACGAGCTCGTGCGCGCGGAAGTAGATGGCCCCACTCGCGGGCATCCTCAGGTTCGTGCAGAAGCGACCAGGCGTGTCGTACCCAGCCGGGTCCACGGTCGTGGCGTTGTCGGGATACGCGTTGCCTCCCGCGTAGTCCGCCGAGGAATTCGAGTTCGGGTGGCTCACGGTGTCCCAGTGGATGGTCGTGTGGATGATGTGCCCGAGGCTATCATCCTGCCAACAGACGATGACGCTCGTGGCGGGCGAGGCGACTTCGGGCACGTCGCCCACGAAGTCGAGTCCGTTTGGCGCCGCGCCGCTCCACAGCGAGCGTTCTGGGGAGATGACGCTTTGTGCGGGCACGGCGCCGGGGTTGAGGGCGTGCGCCCTGTAGTGGATGGTGTCGGCGCCTGCGGTGAGCGGCGCGCAGAAGACACCAGGCAAGTCGTACCCATTGGGGTCTGCCGCGGCCGCGCCGCCAGGAAAACTGGCGCCACCGGCGTACTCCAAGAAAGTCGTCGAGTTGGGGTGGCTCACGGTGTCCCAGTGGATAGCGGTGTGCGGGATGTGGCCGACGCCTTCGACGCGCCAGCAGACGTTCCCACCAGTGCCGGATGCGGCGCGGTCAGCGGCCGCGATCACCGTGACCGTGCCCACGTTGGCAGTGACGGTCATGACGGGCCCCGTCGGGGGCGGGAGTGTGGGGGGCGTCGTGGTCGGTGTCGGCGTCGTGGAGACCATGGTCGTCGTGGTTGGCGTGGGCGTGGTGTTGGATGCACAGCCGGCGAGCGCAGCGCCCAGCATCAGCACGAGCGTCAGGATCGTGATCGTTCGCAAACGTGGTTCCCCTTGCTCCGATTCGCCCAAGCATCTTCAACTCTGCGGGTCGTGCGTGGCTTGACGAAGACACGGAATCCTCAAGGCCGGTGGCTGCCTGGCAGCACGCGTGGACATCTCTCTCCAGCGCGTCGCGAGCGGGTGGTGCGTCCTGATGGCGCTCCTTCTCGCGGGCGTGCAACTCTTCTCGCCCGCGAGGCCGCCATTGGTCCTGTTCGTCGTCTTTGCGGGAGTCTGGCTCTTTGGCGCGTTCATGCTCCTGCGCGCACCCGCATTCGGAGCGGTCGGCACCGCGCTCTACGGGATCATCCTCGCGGTGCAGCTCTTCCAGACGCACGGCACTGGCACGCTTGACCTCGTCATAGGCGTGGGCTCGCTTGCCGGGTCGGGCCTCGCCATGAGCTACCTCATGGTGCGTCGGCGCCAACGGAACGTGGTCGCGTAATGG
>JBAZZN010000107.1:0-8611 GCA_041658815.1 Thermoplasmatota archaeon | reverse complement strand
AACGCAGCCACGAGTTGGCAGCGCCGAGTGGCCTGCCCTTCACCGTATTTCGCCCATGCGTCCGCAATGCGGGCATGGCCGCCGCAGCGGCCTTTCGCCGCTGTCCTCGATGACGAAGACCTCCTTGCACCCACCGCACCGGAGCTTGAGCCGGCGCGGCGCGTTCATGAGCGGCGGCGCTGCTGGTGCGGCCGCTTCGCTTGGGGACGAGTCCACGGGCACGTTGGTCACGCTTGGCGCCGCGACGGTGCCTTCGGCTTTGAGGACGCCCTCCGCGCCGCAGCCTGGGCAAGTGTGGTAGAGCGGTCGGTCGCCCGTGTCCTGGATGTCGAAGACCGTGCCGCAGTCGCCGCAGCGCAGCGTCATCGTGGTCGCGGCTGCCTGGGGAGGCGCGCTCTCGGTCATTGGGCCGGGGCCGGCGGGCCCGACGTGCGCGTCGTGCGCGATGCCTTCTGGCGTTCGCGCTTCGCGCTTCGTGCTGCCCATCACCATCAGGAGGATGACGAAGGCGAGGACGAGCACTAGGAGGCCCACGAGCGTCCAGTCCAACCACGGCTTGTCGCCTGCGAGGAAGAACACCGCGAGGGCGATGACGATGATGAGCACGGCCGCCCCCAAACCGATGAGGCTCCCGGTGCGGCGGCGCTGCGGTTCCCAGTGACGGATGTCCGTCACGCTTGCTTCGCCAGTCTCGCTCATCACTTCCACCTCACGAAAGCGCCGTAAGCGGCCAAAGCAATGGTCAGGATGCCGATGGCGAGGAGCACGAGGAAGCTGGGCGGGGGCGTCGTGCCCACGATGGGCGTCGGCGGTGCTGCCCCTTGCACTTCGAACGAGCGGACCTCGTGCGCGCTGTGCACGACGCCGTCCGCGTCCACTTCGGTCACGAAGATCTTGTACTTGCCAGGAACGGTCGGCGTGTACGTCATCGTCCAAACGCCATTCTGCAGCTTCAGGATGCCCGTGCTGACGACCACGCCGTCGCGCGTGACGTTGAACGTCGCGCTCGCGACCGTGGTGCCGATGGGGTTGAGGCCGAAGCCGAAGCTGATCGGCTTGTTCGCGGTGACGTTCGCGGTCGGGCAAGCGAGGCACTCGTACTCGGGGCGCTGGGTGGGCACAGTGAAGGTGACCGTCTGTTGCGTGCTTTGTGCGCCGACGGTGGCCGTTACCACGAGCGTGTAGGAGCCGGATGGCTTGTTCGTGATGTCAACGTGGTACAAGCCCGTGTTGTCGCCGTTCGTCACGAGGAACGAGCCGGTGCCGACGGGTTCGCGCAGCGCGATCGCGATCGTCACGTTGAGCCCCTCGGGGTCCTCCGCGATCCACTTGAGGTCCACGCCGTCGCGCCACTCGGAGCCGTTCGTTGGCGCCGTGATGGTGAGCTTTGGCGGGAGGTCCTGTGGCAACTGGTCCTTCGGGACGAGGATTGGGTTCGCGCTGCTGTTCAACGCGCCAAGTCTCCCAAGCAGGTCCTTCGCGTCGAAGTAGTACCTCAGGCCCGTCGCGGTCGCGTTGCCCGGAAGCTGAGCCTGATAACGGTTCCCGGCGACCTTCGCCTTGAGCGCGGCGAACGTGGGCGCCGTGCCGTACGCATAGTGCACGGTCACGTTGCCCTCGTCCACGCCCACGCCGGCATCGCTCACGATGAGACGGATATCGTCCCCGCCGTGCTCGACCGAGATGACGGGCGGCGCCGCGTCGATGGAGAGCGTGAGCGCCTCGTTCAGCTTGTTGCCTGCCGCGTCAACCGCCGTGTAATCGAGCAGCCAATCACCATCGGGGCCAGTGGCGGCGAAAGGCGTCGTGTAGGGCTGCGGAGTGCCACCGTTGACGCGGTACGCGAGCGAGGCGATGCTGGTCTCGTTGTCTGACGCGTTCAGCGTGATGCGAGTGCTGGGCGTGGCGTACGTCCGGCTCCCGATCAACACTGTGTTGCTGACCGTGCGCGTGACGGTTGGCGAGTGCGCGTCCACGGTGTAGTTCATCCAGCTCAGAGCCGTGAGGCTGTTCGCGTTCGTGACCGTGAGTTCCACGCTGATGTTCGCATCGCTCGCTAGCGAGGCGGGAGTGAACGTCACGTCATAACCCGTCGCGGTGCTGCCCACAGGTGCGAGCGCCGTGATCGTGGGTAGTGGCGATGCGGTCGAAAGCGTGCCGTTCACAGGGCCAGTGCGCAGCGTGATGCCGCTCGTCGTGATGTTCGAGCCCTGCACGAGCCAGTGGAACGATGGCGAAGCGTTCACGAACGCGACACCCGCCGCAGGCGCCTCCTGCTGGATGGACGGAGGCGCCGAGTCCGTCACGCGCACGATGACGCTCGTCTTTGGGCAAGACTGGTCCGCCGTCCGGGTATCAATACAGTGGGTGGGCGTCAAGTCCCTCAAGGGCGAGTCGTCGTCCGCCTGGATGGTCCACAAGTAGTCGCCCACGGTCAGGTTCTGCTGCATGTCCGTGTCGGACCAGAACTCGTAGAAGCCAGTGCCGTTCCCGGTCGGGTCAACAGACGCCTTCGACGCGTGGGTCGCGCTTGCTGTATCGACCGTGCCGCCCGGCAAGAGGCGCGCGATCGTGGCGTTCACCCAGAGGATCTTGTGGTTCTCGAAGACCTCCGCGCGGACGATGGAACGGCCACCAGTCGCGACGATTGGCGGAACTGGAGTGAGGAAGCGGATGACGGCGGGCTGGGTGTCGGTCACGTTGAGCGTCCGAGTGTGGGTGGAGACGTCGCGCGTCACGCGGCCAGCGCCGTCCACGGCTTCGACCGAAAGGGTGTACTTGCCAACCTCGTCAGTCACGTTGGGGAACTGCGAGAGGTCGAGCGTCCACTGCTGGGGCTGGGCTGCATTCGGCCGACCACAAGTGGCCGTCGCGTTGGTGGGCGTGAAGTCCGCACGCGGCACGGGAAGGCCCGAGGGAGTCGTGCCCGTGAGGCTCACGCGCAGCATGCACCAGTTGTCGGACACACCTACGCTGAAGCTGCCGCCTTTGTGCCAGCCCACGCTTGCGGGACCCACGAAATTGCCCTCGATGATTGGGGGCGTCGTGTCGAAGGCGACCGTGTAAGAGGCGGGCGTGGGGTAATCGCTGATGTTGTCCGCCGCGGCGACGTTGATCTCGTACGTGTGGTTGCGGTCCAACAGGATCCGCGACAGCGTCGTCGGCATGGTGGTGGACGTCGAGCCCATGACCGAGCGGGAGACGGCCGTGTCGATGACCCACTGGCGGACCGCTGGGTTCGTGGTGTTAATGAGCATGATGTCTGCCACCGTGCCGCCGCCCGTGCGGCTCGTGATGTTCACAGGGTCCGACCCGACCCACGATTCCGTTAGCACACCAGGCACGAATCCGCCTGCGCCGCCGTTCGCGTTCACGTCGAACGTGCTGGGCGGCGTCGTGTTCAGATCGATGATGCGTGCCTTGACTGCGCGAACGCCTGACCCGTAATCCGTCGCGAAGCCGATGATGCGCAGCTCGTTCGTGCCGCCCGTGTCGTTCGTCTGCTGGGTGAATACGCCAGCGGCCGCGGGAATCACGTCGACGAAGACCCCACGCTGCGCCGTCGCGTTTGCAAGCCACATGTGAGTGATCTGCGAGACGGGGTTGCGCGTCGTCGCTGGCGTGTCCTGTCCGCCACCCATCGTGACTGAGTCCGTCTGCAGGGTGACCTTGATGAAGTACTGGCTCCCGTCGGAGGCGTTGTCGGGCAGCTTGATCGTGATGTTGCCGTAACTCGTCGTGTTCGCGGGATCGAACACCGTGCCGTTCAGCCAGAAATGATATCCGGCGGCACCGGACGTGTTCACGTACGTGTGCGTGCCTGCCGAGTTCTGGTTGGGCGACGTGAGCGTCACGTTGATGTGCGACAGGTTCGTGAGGTTCGCGAAGCCAGTCTTGAGGGAGTACGAGAGGTTGAACACGCGCGATACGTATGCGTCCTGGAAGATGGACGCCTGGTCGGAGGGGAAGGTGAGTTCTGGCACCTGGTCCTCGACCGCGAAGAAGCGCGTGGCGACGGTCTTCACGGAGCTGCCTCCAGAGACACTGCCGTTGACGTAGGCCGTGAGGACGTACTCGCCGCGCGTGAGTTGGCCCACGTTGCTGAAGTTGTAGTACATGCGCGCGGCGCCAGCAGCAGGCGGCCACGTCGGAGGAATGGACGTCTGGCCAGATGAGTTGAACGTGATGACCGAGTCGTTGGACGCATACGCCACGACGTAGGCGAGCGTCGGCAACGCGTCGAGCCCCGCCTTGTCGAACGTGACGTTGAACCTCGCCGTGCCGTTCACGGTGTCCATGAAGACGAACGTGTCATTGTTGGGCATCGTGAAGTTCAGCAGCGACCCGGTCGTGGTGAGCTTGACGGGCGTCCAGGGGGACGAGCCAGTGAACTGCGTGGAGCCCACAGTGACGCGGGAGAGCGCCATGACTTGCATGCTGAGCGGGTTGAGCGTCTTCGTGGGGTAGGGCTGACCCGTAAGGTTCGAGTAGTTGTAGTACCCCAGCGTGTCGAACGTCGTGTTGTTGAAGATGAGCGACGTTGACGGAGCGGGCGAGCGGGGCGTGAGCGAGTTCCACAGGAGGACGACGCCAGTGCTGCCTGGCGTTGAGCCCGTCGTGGTCGAATTGCGGCCGTACAGCTCGAGCGCCGTGACTGGGCACACGTTGGACTGGCACGCCGTGTTCGTGTCTAGCGTGGTGGGCGCCGAGTAGCCGCCGTACACGAAGGCCTCGACGCCGCTGCCCGTGTAGAACGGCGTGCCGGCGGGGTCCACGAGGCGGGCGCGGGGAACGACGTTGAACACCGCGGAGATGGGGGAGACCATGGAGTTCCCGGCAGCGTCCGTCACCGTCGTTTGGAGCGCGTACGAGCCGAACGTCACGGCGGGGAGCTGGAGCGTCAAGTTGCTGTGGAAGTTGGTCGCGGTGGAACCCGTGACGTTCCCATACATGCAGCCGTTCGCAAGCGTCGGGCCGCATCTCATGACCGCGGGACTCCCGAAGAGGTCGTTCACGGCGGGATTGCCAGCGGCGGATGAAAGCACCTGCACGCTCACAGAGGCCACACCAGAGAGGGGCTCGCCCGTCGAGTTTAGGTCCGTCGCGTCCACGGCGAATCGGATGCCGGACGATTGCGGCACGCCGTTGGCGACGTTCGAGCCGAAGTTGTTGACGCCACTCGCCGGTGTCGCCAGCACGGGCGCCGACTTGTCGTAGATGAAGTCATAGCTGTCCGACGCGATGACGGTGCCGGCCGCCACGTAGTCCACGCCGATGCGATAGCTCCGCTGCACGAGAAGCGACGCGTTCGCGCCGGGATCAGTCGCCGAGGCGTTGAGGACGGCGCCGTTGAACTCGCCCGCCGAGCCCGCGGTGTTGTTGAGCGCGAACGTTTGCTTCGTGATCTTCCAGCTCGTGTCCAACGAGGGGTCCTCGCCCGTCCAATAGCGCGTCGTGCCCGACGAGTCCGTGAGGTTCTCGACCCACAAGAAGAGCGTCGTCGCGCCCGCGGAGACCGCGTTCGCAGTCATGAACGAGCCGTACGGGCTCACGAACGCGCTGCCCGACCCAGGCTTGGCGGCGATGGTGACGCTGGCGGGGCTTGCGGATGGTGTCGCGGACGCCGACACGGAAACGCTGGGGTTGCCGAACGCGTCCTTCGCGTACAGCTTCAGGTCCTGTTGTCCGTTCGTGAAGCCGGTGGCTGGAGCCAAGCGGAGGACGAGGTGGGACCCGGAGCTGCTGCCATCGAGCGTGAGGGCTCCCGATCCGTCGTTGAGTCTGACTGTTCGCGTGACACTCGTGATAGACGCTGTCTCATCCACGTAGTAGTCGTTCGCGCCCACATCCGTCGATGTCGAAGCGGTCGCATCGATGAGGAGCACGCTGCCGCTCACGGGCGTGACGAAGTTGATGGCCGGCGCCAACGGAGGATCTGCATCGATCGCGGGTCCCGTCGCGGTGACTTGTGCCGTGTTTCCGTTGGTGTCCCTGAACGTGAGGATGATGACTGCGGTCGATGCCGAGCTCGCGATCGTGAAGGGACCATTGTGGTTCGTCGGACTCAATGCGGCGGTGGCCGATCCTCCGATGCGGCCAAGATCGACCGTGTTCCCCGTCGCTGCGATATCATTGTCGAGGGGGGTCACGTTCACCCAGAGCTTCCCGTCCACGGCGCATGACGGCGAGCATTCGTAGGTCGCGGTCGCGCGCGGGGGCTGGTTGTCGAGCTTGAAATAGACGGTGTTGTTCGAAGTCACTGTCCGGGCGCTTCCGGCTTGACCCGCGACCGAGCAAGAAACTGTGATATTGACGCGGAGCGGAACATTCTCCCCATTGAGGTCGACCGTATCCGTCGTCGCTTGGCCGATCGTGAAATCGCCTGTGTATCGCTTTCCATCACCGCTGTCGATCAAGGGAGATCCGTCTGTGAGGCCGAGCACACGGCCAGTCCCGTTGTCGATGAACACTGTCTTGGTGTGTGTATTCGGGGTGCTGACGACGGTTCCACAAGCGTCACCTGTCCCGAGGCTGCTTGTATCGCTGACAATTCCCTCGACGTGGAGCGCGCTCCCGATGTGAGCGACCGTCGAGTTGGATGCGGCCACCGTGTCGATGGTGGCGATCGTCTCGTCAACGGCCCCGTCCGCGGTCGCGCTCGCGGTCGGGACCAGGGCAGGCATCGCGCTCAGCGCGAACATGGCAGCAAACCAAATGGCAACAGTGCGGGCGCGAGGGGCCAATGAGGACACGGCGGCAACCTCCCGATAGGGATGGTCAGAGCGAACCACTGAACGATATTATAACTTCCGGAGTCGCTTTTGAACACTCGCACGCGCTTGCGAGCGAAAAGTTATGAGCACATCATAACATCTCATCACTGTCAAAGCCCTGGGATAGGCATAGGAAGGTCCGAAGGACTTGGGCAACATCACCACGATCCCCCTGACGAAGACCACGCGTGACCGATTGCGCTCGCTGGGAAAGAAGGGCGAATCGTACGACACGCTCCTCAACCGAATGATCGAAGTCTATCTGAACCGGACGGTGGAGTTCGAGGCGGTGGGGTAGGTCCCACACCTTCGGTGCCCCCAGGTGCGCGGTCAAGAAGTGGTCGCTTCTCGCTGGCTTGATGACCGGGTCGCCTGATGCGCTCCTGCGTGAGATGCTCCGAGAGGCCGAGCTCGTGCTCGCTCAGCAACTGCACGTGCTCGACGAGGTGGACGACAAGTCCGAGCAGCTTCTCACACTGAGTGTCGCCGTGGCGGGCGCTGGCCTCGCGCTCTTCGCCTTTGTCGCGGACAGATCTCGCACAGCGCTTCCGGGAGCGTTCCTGTTCGCGTGGGCCGGTGCGTTCATCATCGATCTCTTGGCAGCTGCCAGCTTCCTGGGCGCGTATGTTGGCGTGGGAAGCGGCAAGACACGAGACATTGGGCCCCACCCTCGATGGCTTGCTCAAAAAGCGAACGACAGCACTTGGTTGGAGATCGATCACTTAGTCTCGCTGCTCGCGAACTATCCAAGCTACGTAGAGAACAATCGGCGCATCATGGCGGCGAGTCGCCGAGCGACCGTGTCGGGCCTCGTGTTGCTCTTCATGTCCGTGTTCGCGTACGCTGCGGCCGCCTTTTATGTACTCAGAGGAGGCATCGGATAATGATGCCCCAAGAGAAGCCTGTTCGCACGCGGAAGGTCGAGAAGGTGCCCCCTGCGAAGGCGGAAGGGAACCGGATCACGTGGCCCCGGAAGGGCTGAGTCGGCCCTACCAGCTCTGCCCCGTCAACCGCTCGTAGAAATCCACATACAGCTTCGTGACCTGCCGCACGATATCAGCCGGCAGCGCCGGGATGGGCGGCTCCGTCTCCTTGGTGCTCGCCGCACCTGCGGGCGCGGCTGCACCCTCGCTGGCGCTGCGGGTCGCCCCCGCCTTCCTGGCAGCGTACAGCTTCTCGTGATAGCCCGTCTGACGGTAGTGCTGGCGCACCATCTCTTTGGATAGCTCGACCATGGAGCCGTCCTTCTCGTAGAGCGCCTTGTCCCACCAGCGGTCCTCGTCTGGCGTGCCGAAGGTGTCCACGATCATGAGTTGGCGGTGCGCGTTCATGCCGAACTCCTTCTTGCCGTCCACGTGGATGAGGCCGCGGCGCTCGGCGTTCTGCGCGATCTTGGCGTCGATGGTAAGGACCGCGTCCTTGAGGTCCTTGAACTCCTTCTCTGTGAGCCCGCTGATCTTGAGCGCTTCCGCGTCGCTGAGCGGGCGGTCCGTCTCCTCCATCTTCGTGGTGAACTCGACGAAGGGCTGCGGGAGTTTCTCGCCCTTCTTGGGCGCGTGCTTCATGCCTATGCGGTCCGGCTTCACTTCGCCAGTGGCGAGGCGGTCCAGGAGGGAGCCGGCAGCGTAGTGGCGGCACACGACCTCAAGTGGAATGAAGTAGTTGACCGTGCCTGGCTTGATCTGCGCGGGATCCTTGATGATCGTGAGGCGCTTCACGAGCATCTTGTCCACGTCCTGAAGCTGGATGAAGTGCGTGTCGATGCCCAGCTTGGCGCATTCTTCGAACCAGTACGCGCTCGTGCGGGCCAACGATTCGCCCTTCTTGGGGATGAGCGT
>JBAZZN010000106.1:0-8636 GCA_041658815.1 Thermoplasmatota archaeon | reverse complement strand
CCGTCGTCGGTGGCGCCAAGCGTGAACGTCACGCCAAGGGGCGCGGAGCCGCTAGTCAAGTCTGCGGAGAGCGTCGAGGTGGGGGGTGAGTTGGAGCCGCCCGTCATCGTGTAGCTGCCGTCACCGGTCGCGGTGTCCCATACAGTCGCTCCGGGGCCAGCGCCCGCGCCCGCGAAGAACCACGATCTAGCCTCGGCCGTCCAGTCGGTGAGGATGTCTCCGCGGGCGGGCGTGCGCCCGCCCGTCATGACGCCCGCGTCGGCGGTGCTCGTGGGCGCGGTCTTCACGACCATGAGTGCCTTGGGCACGGTCCACGAGATGGTGTTGCTCGCAGTGTCCCAGACGCCGGAGATCTCATCGACGTTAGTGACCCAGTTCACAGTCCCAGCGGCGAGGACCTGGAGCCTGAAGACGTCCGTCTCGACGCCGGGCGGGGTGGGCATGGAGAGGACGTAGCGCTCGGCGAGCACCTGGTACTTCACGGGGTTCGTGGGGGACTCGTGGTACGTGAAGCCGGTCGTGAAGTCGAGCGCGGTCCCCAAGGGGATGCCGACGACGTTCACGGTGGAAGGCGGCGAGGAGGCCAGGTCGTTCACGAAGAGCGTGACCTTGAAGCTACTCGCCGTCTCGTCGCTCACGATGACCTTCTTGAGGTCCGTTCCCGGGACGGCGGTGTTGTCGCCTTCATCGTCCGTGAGCGGCACGGTTGCGCTCGCGTACATGACGTCGGGCGCTTGGTCGAGGATGGTGACGCCATCGCCCATCACGAGGGCGCTGCGCGCCGAAAGGGGACACGGGCAGTGGGGAAGGAGCGCGTCGCGCACGCTGGCGGGGAGCACGAAGGTGAACGTGCTGCCCGAGGCGTACGCCTTGGCGCCTTCCACGGGCTGGCCAGTCGCGACGTTCACGACGTCTGGGCTCAGCGTGGTGGCCGCGAGCTCGACGCCGCCGGTCTTCATGGCGTACGCGATCGTGCCGGAGCCCACGTTGGAGCGTGCTGGTTGCGCCAGTTCGAGCACGTAGCGCGAGCTGGAGAGGTAGTTCTCGGCGTGGGCCTTGACGATGTCGGAGGCACCGCTCGTGGCGTCGCCGACGGAGTCGAGGACGAAGGACGCGCCGGGGCCGGTGCCACCGCCTTGGTCCTGGGGTCCAAGCACGAGCCGGCCGTTGAACGCGTCGGTGCCCCATGCGAACGTCACGGGGAACGAGCCGCAATCGACGCCGTTGCCGCCGATCTGCACGATGATCTTGCCTGTGTAGGAGCTCGTGGGTGTGAGCGGCACGACGAGTTTCGTCATGGCGTTGGGGCTGAACGTGGCGAAAGGCTTCACGATGTCCGTGAGGAACGAGCCGTCCTCGCCGTAGAGCCGCGCCCCGAGGGGGCAGAGGTTCCCGGCCGCATTGAGCGGCTGCGTGTAGTCGGCGTCGATGACAAGCGACACGGTGTCGCCGGCGCCTCCCTTGAGGGTGACAGCCTCGGCGCTTTCCCACGTGGCCACGAGCGCGTTCTTGGATTGGTCGTAGTTGGCCGATCCGACGGCCGTGTAGCGCGTCTCGGATGGGGCGGGCTTCACCGCGCTCATCGTGAACGTCTTGTCGGTGGTGCCGCCCGCGCTAAAGTCGGTGACGTACGTGGCGCCGTCGCCCACGAGCCAGAGGACGCCTCCGCCCGTTGGTAGGGTCGCGGTGACCGTGGCCGTGGCGGTGCCAGTCGTGCCCAGATCGTCAGTGACGGTGAGGGTGGCGGTCCAGAAGCCAGACGCGTAGCTGTGCGTCTTCGAGGCAGGCGGAACTCCGGTGCCCGAATCAGGGGCGGAGCCGTCGCCATAGTTGAGGCTCCACGACACGACGGTGCCGTCGCTGTCCGTGGCGCCTAGCGTGAAAGTGACGCTCAGGGGTGCCGCGCCCGAGGGGGGGCTCGCGCTGATCGTCGCGACGGGCGCGCCGTTGGCGCCGCCGCCGGCGCGATCGACCGTGCCCGAGACCGTGGTCGGGCCCGGAACGATGGTGGCGCCATTCGAGGGGCTCGTGATGACGACGGCTGGGCCGCTGCCAGAATAGACGTGGACGGTCGCGGTGTCCGTCTTGGTGTCCACGCCGTCAGTGACGCGCAACGTGGCGACATGGTCGCCAGCCGTGCTCCAGGAGAGTGTCACGTTGCGGCCGTATTGGTCGTCAGTGCCGTCGGTGAAGGTCCAGGTGTAGTTGTAGGTGCCCGTGCCGCCGCTCGCGGTGCCCCTGAGCGTCACGGGGCTGTTGACGGCGCCGCTGTAGGGGCCGCCGGCGTCCACGTTGAGGGTCGAGCCGCTTCCGCCTTCGTCGAACTCGGCGAAGAGGCCCTTGCCGGTCGACTGGCGCGTGATGGTGGCCTTCGCGCTGCGGCTTTGCCCCGAGGTGCCGCTTGCGCCCTCGCATGCGGTGGATGTGCAGCCGTCGGCGTAGCCGATGAGCACGCGGCCTTCCTCATCTACCGTGATGTCGTTGAAGTCGAGGAGATTGCGGCAAGCGTCATCGGGGTTGCCGATGGAGCCGCGTTGCACGATGTTGTCGGACGCCTTCTGGACACTCCAGGTCACGCCACCGTCGTACGTCATCGCGACGTACATCTTCCACACGAGGCTGTTCTGCGCAGGAGCGCAGCCGCCGACGTTGACGGCGCCATCCGTGCTTCCCAGGAATGCGAAGGCGGCGCGGTCGTGGTCGCCGGCGATGACTTCAGCGAACTCTGCCCGAAGGACGGGCGGGTTCGTGAGAGCGCCGACGTTCAACCACTTCGTGGGCGTGACGCCGTTTCCGGCCCCCAGGTCCTCGAAACTGGCGCCCCGGTCCTTGCTGACCGCGATGTAGGCGCCGTTGCTCTCCGCTTGGCCAAAGTAGGCCCAATAGTTGCCGCTGGCATCGGCGCCGTAGCTTGGAGCGATGCTCGGATCGAAGCGGCCCGAGCCAAGGGACCCTGGGGGCGTCCTGACGGCCCAGTTGAGCGCGTTGTCAGGGCTTGCGCCAAAACCGGTCTTGCCGCCGCAGTTGCGGGACGGCACGTAGATGGTCCCGTCGGGCGCGACGCGGATGTGGCCGGAGATACCCCAGCAGTCCATGAGCCACGTGGGTCGCATCTCTTCGAAGGTGAGGCCGCCGTCGAGGCTCCGGGAGCAGAAGGCCGGACTCGGCTCGACGCCCACCTGAGAGCAGTAATAGACCGCGTGCTTGTAGATGGGATCGGGGGCGTCTTCGATCGCGTTGAGGGGCGCCGCGTACGGGCCGCCTCCGACGGTCTCGTGGTCCCAACCGCCGACGTCGCACGCCGCAGGCATCGGGACCCACGTGTCGCCGTCATCGTCGGTGTAGGACAGTATGCTGCATGCGCCGTCAAGGCCACCGGCGAACGTGCGGCCAGTGACGGAATCCGTGAAGAGAAGGGGATCGATGTTGATGATCGAGAAGGGGGAGGTCTTGTCTTCCCAGAATGCCGAGGGGGGAAACACGGAGTCGTTGAAGGTGACGCGAAGTTGTTTGTTGTTCGAGTTGATGAACGCCTTTCCCGTGTTCCAGTTCACACCGATGCCCGGCTCACCGGCGCTGTTTCCCATCGTGGGGCCTGGCTGGTAATCGTCGAAGCGCGCGTCGCCCGCCGCACCGAAGGTCGGTGACGCGGCCGCCGCGGCGACGGGCGTGGCCGAAAGCCCGATGAAAAGCATTGGGAGGATGAACGATGCGGCCAGCAAGTTAGCAAAGAGCTTCGGGGTGCGGGACATAGGGGATCGACCTCGCCGGGGGGACCGGGGAACGACGGAAAACGAGACGGAGAACAGACCGAGAGTGCGATTGGCGAAGACCGAACGTGACGCCATGTGACAGCCTCCTCAGTAAAACTGAGCGCCGACGCGGCACTGGCCGCGGGGGGAATCGACGCAAAGCCTCCGCAAACCGGCTACATCACACGGGGTATTGACTCTTTCCGTGGGACCGTATCTCAATCGCCTTAGTACTCCTTCAGCAAGTAGGCGTCGAACACGCTCATGCGCTTCTGCCAGTCCTCAGGGTGCAGCTTGCGCGTCGCCATCGCGATGCTTGATAGCAGCGCGTTGCCGTCTTGTGGCGTGAAGGCGTAGCCGGTGAGGTCCTTTCCGTCCTCGCTGACGTGGAGCGAGGGCGTGACGACGACGGTCTGCGAGAGGATGCGGCCGAAGGGGCCGTGCTCGCGCGCGAAGCTGAAGACGAGGTTCGTGGCGGCCTTGTCCGTGAGACCCACGTACTTGTCTGCCTGGAGCAGGCGGCGGACCTCCGTGAGGTCCGTCGCCTGCTTCAGGTGGAAGTGGAAGTGCGCGATGTGCATGAACTGGGTGTTCAGCTTGAGGGCGGAGGAGAAGAGGTTCACGTCCTTGCCCAGCGTGCTCTTGTATAGGTTCGCGGCGTCTTGCGCGTGGTGCGTGCCACGCGCTTCCTTGTGCTTCTCGACCGTGGGGGCCTGGATGAACTTCGAGTCGCCAACGTCGCCGGCACGGCGGATGAGTACGAGGCGGCCTTCCTGGAGGTTCGCGCCGTCGTTCGTGAGCGCGTGCACGAGGCGGACGGTCGTGTGCGTGTTGCAGCTCACGATGTGCACGTAGCGTTCCTTGGCGGGGTCCACTGCGTTGTCGTTGATGCCCAGCGCGTACATGGCGCCGAAGCCTTCCTCGCTGCCTTGCGCGAGGAAGAGCTTGTCGCCGGTGAGCTTCGAGTATGTCTTGTCCTTGTTCTCGAGGCCGCCGTCCTCTGGAGTGCAGTCGATGATGACGCGTGCGCGTTCGAGCGCGCTTTGCGCGCTGAGATCGGGCTTGAGCCCGATCTTCTCGAAGTCCGCGCGCTTGTCGTCCGCGACGGCGAGCTTGGCTCCAGTCGCGCGGAGCGCGTTCACCATGGGGCGGTCTTCCTTGCGGGGAGAGTGCTTGTAGAAGGTGACCTCGTCGATGCCCAACGCTTGGCGGTTCTTCGCGAGGAGGCCGACGATCGGCTCACCGATTGTGCCGGTGCCTACGACATGCACGATGTTGGTCATGGGAACGCCTCTGAAACCCAGATGGAGTGGGGGTCTTCAAGGATTCGCTCACGATGGCCCCGGGGCACAACTTCTCTCTTGGATCCGAACGCCAAGAAGCAAAGAAGCCAAGAATCCAAGCTGGCTGCGAGACCGCCAGACGATTGGCGTCTTGGCGTATTCGTTTCTTGGCGTGGACGAATCCGTCGCCCGCAGACAAGCTGAGGTTCCAAGCCCAGCGTTGCAAGGGGCAGTTTGCGCCCCGGGGCTGCTCACGATCGGCGGCGACGCAACGTGGCGACGACTATCGCCGCGAGTGCCACGAGCGGCAAGCCAGCGGCAGGCACTTCGAAGGGGCTTTTGGGCTTCGCGGTGAAGCTCACGGCGCCTTCTTCCAGCTTCGTGTTGCCAGCCACGTCCTTCGCGGTCACGTCGATGGTGTACGATCCCTCGCCTGGGTTGAGGAGCAGTTCGAAGTTCCCTGGGCTCGTGCGGATGGCGCTGCGCGTGTCCAGGATCGCTCCGTCCTTCTTGATCACCACTTGCACCGTGGCCACCTTCGTGTCCGTCTCGATGCGCAGCGTGACGTCCTGGTTGGCCTTGGGGTTCGTCGGTTCGAGTGTGACCTTGTTGATGCCAGGCGGCGTGTTGTCAACGATCAGCATGAACTTCTGGCTCGTCGCGACGTCATAGACGTTGTGCGCCGTCACGGTCACTTCGACTTGTCCTTGCGTGAAGGAGGACGTGTCGATCTGGTATGGGAAGCGACCCATGTCGTACGAGATGCCCTTGATGGAGTAGCTCGCGTCCTTGATGCCAAGCGGGTCAGTGATGTTGAAGCGCACGAAGCTTCCAGTGTGGATCGTCGTGGGCTGGTTGCCCGCAAGCGCGATCACGGGGGCGCTGCCAGGCGTGACGGTGAACGTGACGAGCGTGTCGCGGCTCGTGTTCTTGTTGCCCGCGGCCGCGTCCACGGCCTCGACGTACATGCGGTATTGGCCCGCGATGGCGAAGGCTTGCGTGTGCGTCCACGTGTCGTCGGCCTTGTTCTCGAGCAGGTACGTGTCGGTCACGTTGTCGGGCCGCACGACGAACGCCCGCACGCTGGTGAGGCCCGTGGCGTCCGTCACGTTCGCGATGAGCGTGGTTGACTGCCCCAGGTTCACGCTGGCTGGCACCGCTGTGACGCCGAGGACGATCGGGGGGTCCGCGTCCAGCACCGTCGTCACCGTGGACGAGGTGACTATCGCTTGTGGGCGAAGTGCCGGAATGACGCTCAGGTGGAGCGTGTCGCTTGGGACGCCTGGCGACTCTGGGATCTGGATGTCCACCAGAATCGGGATCGCGGTCCCGTTGGGGAGGGCGATGCTCTGGTGGGAGCCGCCCCAGCCGTGCTCGCTCGTGACCGTGATCTCCACGGGCTCGGTGGGCTGGTTGCCGTTGTACGTGACGAGGAACACGTGCGGCTGGTCGCTGTAACTGACCGATTCGCCGGGCAGCCCAGATAGCCCCTGCGCGGGAATGATCCTGATGTCGAAGGTGCGTAGCGTGATAGCGCGGCTTGCTTCGTTGTTGGATTGCTCTATCTCCGCGATGCGCTTGTCCTCGTTGATCCGCGCGAGGATGACGCCCGAGCCTTTCACGTTCGTCGTGTCCCAAGTGAAGGCCTCGGAGAGGCGCCGTCCGCCGGGGAGGTCGCTTGGCGCGTACGTGTGCTCCGCGCCAGGGATGGGGCTTGGCACGCCGTCCTGGACGAAGTAGAGTTTCAGCGTCACGTTCTGGCCTGGCTTGATGTTGCCAGCGTTCCCAAGGAGGACATTGAGTTCGACGGGGTCGCCCGAGTACGGGTTCGTCGTGTTCGTGCGGATGCTATCGATGAAGAGGTCGGGGCCGCTCACGCGTCCTTCGAGCGTGGTCTCGTTGCGGATGCTGGCGTCGAACGTCGCTGTGACGGTCACGAAGATCTGGGTCGCCTCGCCCACGGCGCCTGAGCCTGGCGCGGTGAGCCGGACGGTCTCCGTCGCGGACTCGAGCTTGCCCAGGGTGACGGTGCTTGGTGTTCCCGTGGCCGTCCACGCGAGGTCGGCCGTGCGGTTCACGGCCACGTTGAACTGGTCGCGGAGGTTCCCCGTGTTCGTGATGGTGAGGACGTAGTCCGTGTAGTTGCCAGGATCCACGTAGCTGGACTTCACGTTGCTCGTCACGCGGATGTTGGGGCCGCGGAGCACGATGAGGTCGGCGCGCAGCGTGAAGTGCGAGCGCTGGTCGGGCGGCGACGTGATGGGGCCTTGTGACGTAGCGTTCACGAAGAACGTGGCTTGGTAGTTCTCGTCCGTGCCCGGTGGCGGCGTCACGTTGACGTACACGGGGATCGTGCTGAACGCTGGCACCTGAGCGATCCTCGTTGAGAGCGAGCCGGTCCACAAGTAGGGGACGTTCTCCAGCGTGAGCGTCACGTTGTCCATTCCATTCCCGTCGTTCGTGATGCGAAGCACGTACGCGGCCTTCTGGTCGGGCAGGACTCGGATGAGTCCAGTGTCCATCGTGCCAGTGATGGTGAAGTTCTGCTGGACGTCGGCAGCGAAGCGCAGGGTCTGGTGGGTCTTGCCGTCGGGATCGTCCTTGCTCGCAAACGAGATGTTGAACTCGTGCAGGCCCTTCGCGGTTCTGGTCGGAGGGATGAGCGTGAACTCTATGGCTTTCGCGCTGAAGCGCGGCACCCGGACCTCGGCGGGGATGTCGGAGTGCCACGAGCTGTTGATCTGGGCCGTGTCGTTCTCGATGGTGAGCGTGTAGGTGTCATCCGCGTTGCCGGTGTTGTTCAGCGTGACGTTGAAGGTGACTGGGCTCGAGACGTTGGCGATGCGGACGTCCACGCTTGGCATGGGCATCGTGTCGTTGGTCGTAGCGTTGAGGCCGTGGTGGACGTCAACGAGAGTCGTGGGGAACGATGGGTTCGTGCATGTGGACTTGAGCGCGGGGTCGCACGCGTCCGCAGGCGGGTTGTTCGAGTTCGTGTGGGTGGGGTCGAGGCGCGAGGTCCACATGACCTTCACGGTGTTGGTTCCCACGTTCGTGTTGTTCCCGGCCCACTCCTTGGGCGGCACGATGATCTGCAGCACCACGGATTGCGTCTGGTTCAAGTCGAGCGTGAAGTTCTGGGGCGTGAAGTGATAAAGGTAGCCGCGATGGCTGAGGTTGTTTTGGCCAGGTGGATCGACTACGGTGCCGTAGTAGGAATCACGCCAGTTGCCATCGTTCTTCACGTTGTACGCGAAGTTCACGATACTGCCAGGCTGCACCTTGCAAGCGACGCGGGCGATGTTCGTGCCAGTGGGGCACACCTCCTTGATATCGCCGAGGGCCCAGCCTTCGTTCACGTCCGAGCCAGTAGGCGCTTTCTGGCGGTCGGGAATGGCTTCCACGCCCAGGCGCTTGACGAAGATGGGGAAGCTCTTGTCGTTGTTGTCGTTCTTGCCGTCAGGACCGCCGGCGTTACCGATGCTCGTCCCAAGATTCTGGATGCTCGTGAAGATCTGGTGAAGATCCTTGTTACCAAGCCCTGGCGTCCACAGGAAGACGATCTCGATCGTGTTGCCCGCGCCGATCGACGTCTCCGTGC
>JBAZZN010000105.1:0-8671 GCA_041658815.1 Thermoplasmatota archaeon | reverse complement strand
CCCAGAGAACATCGACCAGATCGCGAGCCCCATCCTCGAAGTCACCCAACCGGAGCGCTCGCTGTACGTGCGTACCGAGAACGCAAAGGAGGAGCAGTGGCTCCGCCCCATCTTCGACCGCTGCATGCTCGAGAACGTGATCACGGATGCCTCGAAGTGCGAGCACCCAAGTGGGGAGAAGTGCGCCATCAAGGACGAGGGCGACTCCAAGTGCTACTGGGGCTTCGGCAACTCCCGCGCGCTGATCCCGCGCGAATGGATGGCCGGCAAAGAGAAGGTCGGCGACAAGGCCAACCTCAAGCTGATCGTGCTCTTGCGTCGCGACAAGGAATCGCCAGCCGAGGTCACTGTGAACGCGGACGAAGCAATCAGGGTCCTCAAGGAAGGCAAGACGCTGATCCGCCCCGGCGCTGGGCCGCGCGAGAAGTGGGGCACCTACGGCTACGAGCCATGGTACAATCCGTACTTGCTCTTCGCGGACCACGCACGCCAAGAGAAGTTTTTCCGCGACGAGATGCGCTCCGCGCGCGTCGTCATCCTGAACACGGGTGCGCCGGGGGAATCCATCGAGAGGACATATCAGAGGATCATGGCGAACCTGGAGAAGGCCTGACGGCCTTCTCTCGGTTGATTGAGGCGTTGCGGCGCCCTATCTCATTCTTTCGTGTCAAAGTTCAAGCAGACCCAGCCCCCATCTTCGAGCGTGAGACCCTCGGCGCGATTCCTGGATGACGTCCGTGCCATCGTGCTGGGCAGGCTCGCCGGGCACGCGGCTGACGTCTACCTGTTCGGCTCCTGGGCGAGGGGAGACGCTCGCCAGATCTCCGACATCGACGTCGCCATTCGCGCGCGGCGCCCGCTTCCCATCGCGCTCCTCTCGGAGATCCGTGAAGCACTCAGCGAGTCGCACATCCCGTACCCCGTTGATATCGTGGACCTGAACGATGTCTCCCCGAGTTTTCGGGCACGCATCCTCTCGGAGGGGGTCCGATGGACCGCTTGAAAGAACGGATCGCATTCGCGGACAAAGCCGTGACGACGCTGGAGTCCGTCCTGCGAGAGCCCGAGAGGTCGGCATTGTGGCGCGACGCGTGCATCAAGCGCTTCGAGTATTCGTTCGAGACGACCTGGAAGGCAGCGCAACGATACCTTGCTCTCCAAGGCACCGAGCTCGCGAGCCCCAAGCCCGTCATCCGCGCGTGCTTCCAGTCGGGGCTCCTCGATGAGATGGAGGCCGAGGCGGCGCTGGCAATGGTCGAGGACCGGAACCTCGCCGCCCATACCTACGACGAGAAACTGGCGGAGGTGCTCGCGTCGCGGCTTCCAGCACACGCGAAACTGCTGCGCGCGTGGGTCGACCGACTCGCCCGCACGGCGTGAGCCTCGCCGCACCCGGCGCGCGCTCGCTTACGATGCCTTAGGCACGCAACTCGTCGGCAGGATGAAGCCGGTGGGCACTCACGCAGGCGATGCCCCCTTCGGACGAAGGTGAGGGCCCGTCCAGAGAGTCCCGGTATGGAATTCGGGTTGGATCGGTGTGGCGGTTGCCGCCGTATCCCCCGCATCCCCGCCCGATCCTGCATCATTCTCGCCAGTCGCCATCGCGGGGATCGCGACCAAGCTCAGCATGAGGACGATCCCGATCGCGACGATGCGCCCGAAGCCTGTCATCGCCGCGCGAACGCCCCCCCATCTGGGGTTTTGTGATGAATCAGTGTGCGGGTCAGCCCCGGCGGATTTGCTCCCGTGGCCAACGGCACCGAAACCATTATTGTCATCGTCAACGTAATCACTCACAATGACAGAGGCGAAGACACGCCCGATCTCGCTACGCGTCTCGAGCGCCGTCCTTGACTCGCTTGAGAAGGCAGGAATCGCGCCCGCCGACGTGGCGCGGGAGGCGCTGGAGAAGGCGGCCGTGCGCGCCGACCAACTCGCCGCGTTGCAGCGCGTCCGCGCGCGCAAGGACAAGTTCGAGTTGGGCTTCGATGCGGCGGAATCCATCCGGAAGGATCGGGACAGTGACCATGGTCGAGACGCTCGTCGTTGACGCGAGCGTTGGCGTCTCGCTCGTCACACCAGACGAGATACGCCATGACGCCACCATCGAGTGCTACTCCCGGATGGGGGCGGCCGGCACCCTGTTCGTGACCACGCCGTTCTACGCCTACGAGGTGGGCAACACACTCTCGCGCGCACGGCAAAAGGATCATCTTCAAGAGCGCTTCCAGGACGCTCGTGCGCTCGCGCTCCCGACCGAGCCAACAGAAGCCAGGCTTGTGCGCGCGCTCGCGATCGCAGCAGAGAGCAAGCTCTCGTTCTACGACGCGGCCTACGTGGCGCTCGGGGAGCAGGTGGGCGCACTGGTCTGGACGGAGGACAAGCAGATCCTCAAACGCTTCCCAGAGCGCGCCATCGACACGAGTGGCCTCCTCGCCCGCCTGAGCTAAGCTTCCGCGTGCGCCACGAACGCGCGCTTCACGAGTCCGCGCTCGTCGAAGCGGAACGACTCGGCTACGAGCTTGCCACCACTCCGATGATAGCATAGCGTGACGCCGTCCACGCCGACGTACACTCGCTGCAGGTCGTAGTGGAGTCCGGGGCCGGCTGCGGCGAGCGCTTTTACGAAGTAAGCCCGAAGCGCGGTCTTTCCCCTAACGATGCCGAAGGGCTCGGCGAGCAAGCGGGCGACGGTGGGTGAGCAGTGCTCGATGTCCTCCGCATAGTGGGCGAGGATCGCGTCCACGTTCCCCGCATTGAAAGCGCCCATCCAGCTCTTTGCGAACGACTCCGCATCCATGGCGGCGCGAAGGCGAGCCCAGCATTTGGAGCACGCGGTCCCGTGCGAAGCCTCTTCCTTCGCTCCTGCGCTCCCCGCCCGTGGACGCGACCCGCCGCCAGCGTATCCTCCGCGCCGTCATCACAATGGCTCTTGGCATCGCGGGCATCTCGTTAGCCGCGTTCGACCCGCGCATCGCGTGGCGAGACCCGGTCTTCTACGCGCTTGGCGCCGCCATGTTGGCGTGGACCGTGGCGGAAAACGTCGCGCTCCAGCAGGACGAGCCCAAGGACTATCGTGGGAAACGCAACACGCGGCTCCTCCAAGGCGCCGTGATGCTAACTGCGGTGCTGGGCGCCATCGAACGCTATCATTTGCCGGCTGCCACGCTCCCCCGCACGATGACCATTGCCGTGGCTGGTGCGCTCATCATCCTTGGAGGCGGCGCGCTACGCATCGTGGCGATCCGAACGCTGGCTCAGCACTTCCGGTACGAGCTGCGCGTTGAAGCCGGGCAACGCGTGGTGGACCACGGCGTCTTCCGCCACATCCGTCACCCGAGCTACTTGGGGCTCCTCATCATCGTCATCGGTGAAGCGATCGTGCTATCGAGCCTCCTCGCGTTTCTCGTGGGAACGACGCTCCTGCTCGCGATCCTCGCCGCGCGCATCCGCGAGGAAGAGAAAGTGATGCTTGCGTCCTTTGGTGAGGCCTACGAGGAGTACTGCCGGCGCTCTTGGCGGCTCGTCCCGCCATTCTACTGAGGCCGAAGTCACTGTTCGACGATCTCCGCCGCAAGGGGCTCCGTCACGGGGACCCCCCGCGTGCGTGAACGGCGAGCCGTGATGCGGTGCACGACGGATCGCCCCAGCCTCAGGACGCCCTCAAGCACGATGAAGAGTAGGCAGAAGCGCAGGAGGATGGGCACGAGCGACGGCACTTCCCAGACGTGCGCCCACATGTTCGACAGCGTCGCGTACGACGGATCCACGAGGAGAACACCAAGGAGCCCCAGGGGGAGCGTCTTGGCCAAGTCCACCGAGGCGTACTCGCTCACGTATGCCGTGACCCGCACGCCGACGACGATGCTCATGGCGATGAGCATGATCTGGTAGGTGGTTTGTGACTTCGCTAGGATGAAGAGGGAGACCGCGAGCAAACCGAAGTAGAGGAAGCTCATCAACGGGAAGAGGAGAGTCGCCTCGATGCCTCGGAGAACCCCGCCCCAAAAGCCACTGCGGTGCTTGAACGTGAACGCGGACTGCTTCGAGAGGTTCTGGTAGAACGCGAAGATGAGCGCAGTGTACACTGCGATGCCGACCGCGTAGATCATGAGGCTTTGCAAGTCGCGTTCATAGCCGCGCCACACGGCGAGCTTAGCGACGTAGGGCGAGGCGCGCGACCACAGCGACAGCCAAGTCTCTGACCACGGCATGCTCTCTTCGAGGATCGTTGGGGTCATGAAGACTCCGATTTGCGTGCGGACCGTCAGCCATCAGTGACGCCTCCTTGCAGCTGTTCCTCAGTTTCCACGAGCATCCAAGCTTGGCATGCTCCGCCATGCGCAACGTGTTGTGATGACCAACTTCACTCAGATCGGCATCGTATTGGCAGTATTCCTTGCGTTCGCTGGCACAGCAACAGCCCAGGTGACCTCGGTCGTCGCGACGATGACGAGCGACATGAAGAGCGGAGCAATCGTGACGACTGACGACGTCAAAGTGACCGCTCAGGATGCGATCTCCAGCGCGACAAGCATGGCGATCACGAGCGACCAAGGGTCGGTGAGCGGCTCCGCAGCCGCGCAGGGCAGCATTGAGGCCGACTGGAACGTCACCAGCGACGTGCAGAAGTTAGCGGGTGCCGCCAGTGCCGCGGCGACCGCATCGGCCAGCGCGGACGCGAACGGCGACGCGAACTCGAGCGCGGCGCCAGATGGCAGCATGAACGACCGACCGCGCGTCGGCGTGATGGCCTCGCTCATGGCGAGGCTGGGGGTGGCGTCCAATGCCATTGGCGACTTGATCGCATCCGTCATGCACCACTTGTCGGCGCACGCTAGCGCGAAGGTTGACGTCGGTGTGGATAGCTCCGTGAGCGTGGTCTGGGCGGGCAACGCGAGTGGCAGCGCTGTGGGCTCGCGGGGGAGCTCCATCGGGGGTGCGCTCCACGACGGCCAGATCAGCCTCGGGAGCGCCGCGACGGTGGCAGACTCGCTCGCCACCAGCCGGACACAGTGGATCACATCAGAGGTCCTGCGTCCCGCACCACCAAGTTGACAGGTCTTCCTCTTCGCATCTTCGCCTCCTTGTGTTCTCTCGTGAGGATGCGAGCAAGCACCATGATCTGGGCCCGACCTTCCCCGATCGCCGCCGCTGTACCCGGGTCACAACCTTCATGCGCGCTTGACCGCCTCGCCGCCGCATGCAAGTGAGGACGCTCCCAGGCGGCGACGCAGACGTCGAGAAGTCACTCCTCCAAGCGGGCGTGCCCAACGTCGAGCAGCTCTCGCGCCAGCATGACCTCGCCGCCCTCGCGCATCGCTCCGGCATCACGCAGGAGCGGCTCGTCGCGCTACAGGAGGCCGCACGCGAGGGCGTCGAGCGTGCGTTGCATGAGGCTGACGTGGCGGACGAGACCGCGCTGGCGCACGCTGACATCATCACTGTCGCGCAGAAGACGGGCATCGCGCTCGTGGAACTCGCGCGCTTCCGCGAGTTGGCCCGCGCGGCCGTCGGCCTCCCGCCCGAGCCCACGCGCGTGCTCCTTCGTGATGGCGCGCCAACTGCGATCGTTCGCTTTGGACCGGCCTCCGTAGAGAACGTGGTCATCCTGACCGCCGCACCTCGCGAGGACGCGAGCCAAGAAGCGCTGCACCGATTCCCAGGCGATGCGGTCGTGCTCCAAGCGGGTGCCGCGACCGCGACGGCGCGACTGGCTGGCTCGACGCACGCAGCGCTCCCACTCTTCAAGCTGAACGATGATGGCTCGGAACTGCGCGTGCGCGTGGCGGACATCCGCGAGCGAGGACCGGGCTCGGACCCGTTCTGGAAACGCGTTTTCAAGAAGGGGGGTCTGGGGGGTCCGCCCCCCAGAGTCGGTCCGTAGTGTTCGTTCGCCGCGTTCCGTGAATGGCCCGAATGGCCGAAGGGGAACCAAGGCACTCGCTTAAGCCCCCGCACCCGCCCCTTCTGTGGCGATGGACCTCACGAGCGTTCGCGGCGTGGACAAGGACGTCGCGCGGGGGCTTGGCGACGCGGGCATCCTCACTGTTGCGGACCTCGCGCGCTCCCGAATGGCGCCGCCCGAGCTCGTGGAGGCCGCGCAGGAACTCATCATCCGGACTTTCCACGAGGCGGGCGCTGGCACGGAAGCGGAGCTTGCGGACGCGAACACGGACGACCTCGCCGCCAAGACCGGCATGCACCGCAACGAAGTGCTGTGGTTCCAGGAGGCCGCGCGGGAAGCGCTTGGCTTGCTGCTCACTCACCGTGTCATTCTTGTGGATGGCCAACCCACAGCGAACGTCGTGCTCCCCCAGGGTGAGCGCCAAGGCGTCCCCATCCTCACAGCGCGGGCAAAGGAGGATGCGGACAAAGTGCTATCATCACTCACTGGCAACGCCGTCCTGCTGCGCGAGGGCGAGTCCACGGCCATCGTTCGCGTGGACGGCGCGATGCACGAGGGGCTCCCGCTTTTCAGGCTGAAGCCGGACAGGACGGAGCGCCGCGTGCGAGTTCAGGAGCTGCGGGAACGCAAGGTGATCGAGAAGCAGAGGTCGTTGCTCTTGCGCATGCTGGGCCGATAGCTCGGCCTTAGATCAGGTTGAGCGCGTTCTCGATGCGGTTCAGTTCGGGGCCGGTCGTCAGCATGCCAACGACTGCGCCCCTCGAGTTCGCCATGAGCCCCGCGCCGATGAATGGGGCGCCGTGGTTCACGGTGCCGATGTCGGCCTCGACCTTGAAGAGCTTCTCGAGGAGATCGAGTTCCTCGTCGCTCGTCTTGGGGTGGCACAGCGCACCCTTGCCCGTGACGCAAGCCGCGCTTCCAACGGTCTTGAGGCCCGCCAGCGTGCCGCGCTCGACGGGAACCCCGAGGATGTCGGAGATTGACTTCTCAGCGTGCTTGCTGAGATCAGGATTCACGAAGGCACCGTGGTCGTTCGCAAGCACGTTGTTGCCGGCTGCGTTGAACTTGCCAGCCACGCGGCCGACCTTGAGCCCCAGCTTCTCGAGGGAGGCGATCTCTTCTTCGTCCGCGAAGTCGGCCACGACCGCGCCGCGCGTGTTCATGGCGACGACGCTGCCGATGATGTTGCTGCCGCCGATGGAGATCGGGTGCACGGGGACGCCCATGGCTTCAGCGATCTGCTTTTGTAGCACTTCCGGCACGGCGGGCGGCACGAGGGCAACCCTGTCGTTGGCACGAGCGAAGACGCCCACGTAGGGGCTCCCGTTCACGTCGATATGGAGGAGCGGCAAGGAAGTCTGTCCTCTGCTTATTCCTCTGGCAAGGAGACTTCGACGACGCCGTCGTCAAAGCGTATGGCCTTGACGCGGATGCGGCGGGGTGGCTTCTGGATGCCGCGGGACCAGATGGCCTCGTTCACGGGGTTGTCGATCCAGACCTTGTCCTCCTCGGTCTTCATGTGGCGGGCCATGAAGATCTTGACTTCGGACATGGCGCGCTTCGCGCGGCGGGTGCGAGGAGCTAAGGCTGCGTTGCGGAGGGGGATAGTGTAGATACGCTCGAGTTCAGCCATGAGATTCACTTCTCCAAGTGGCTCTTGCGCCAGTGGTGACGCTTGGGGTGGTTCTGGAAGCGGCGGGCCGTGCGCTGGATGATCCAGGCAGGCACGCGGCGGTTGCGCTTGTTGACGGCAGCGAGGCGCAACTTCTTGCCGAGGGCGTTAGGCATTCGATTCATCTCCGTTCAATGGTGGATTCACGGGTCTTTGGCGTGACGCGGGCGAGCAGGTCGCGCAGCGTCGCGTCATCAATGCGATTGCGGATGCGGCCCTGCTGGTAGAGCATGAGCAGCTGGTTCTCCAGGGACTCCGCCACGTCTGGGCGGGCCATGCGAACGCGGACGAGGCGCTCGCGGGCCTCGGGCTCGAGGATGGCGCGGAGGATGACGTCCTTCTGCGCGTCGGCCTGCGCGCGCTGTTGCGACGCGACCTGCTCCTGCCCCGCCTGCTGCTGCATCTCAGCGAGCTTGCGGCGTCGGAGTTCATCGAGCTGTGGGTCATCATCCATGTGTTCACCTCGGTCCTTGGTCCTTTCTGGGGCGTTCTTAGTACTTTGATAAGCCGGGGTAGAGGGGTTCGACTTCCTTTCGGACCTCGTGGGCAGCGTTGTCGAGCAAGCTGCGGCCCTTCGCACTCACAGTGCGCCCCTCGCCCTTCACGGACGAGAGAAGACCGGCCTTCTCGAGCTGCTGGAGGCTCTCGCGGATGACGGAGCCAGAGCCCTTCTTGGCGCGGTTGGGCTTGGCGCCGCGGTCTCGGGAGCCGCCGAACTCGGAGCGGAGGCGCTCAGTGCCGACGGGGCCCATCACGTACACCTTGCGCAGCACGGCCGCAGCGCGGACGTGCCACCAGTCCGCCTCGACGGGCGGCTTTTCGGCGTGGATGCCAGTCGTCACGTAGGGCGCCCACGCGGGGGGACTGATAGCCTTCTCGCCCTTGAGCTTCTCCGCCACGTTCCGGATGAGTGGGGTAGCGGGGACGTCGTAAACTGTCGTCATGAGAGTCGATGCTCCATTCCTCGCCTTTGCGAAGCGGGCTCCCGGAGGAGCCGTACTCCGCGTACTGCCGCTTGCGCGGCAGCCTGCCTTTCGGCAGGGCGGGGAAGTTGGCAAGACAGTTGACCTATATGAAGCTGAGGGCGGTGG
>JBAZZN010000104.1:0-8672 GCA_041658815.1 Thermoplasmatota archaeon | reverse complement strand
CCCGTCGCCATCGTCACTCAAGCGCACCGCGCCGACGCGCTCCTCACCCTGATGGGGAGGGGGAGCGCGTGATGCCGATGACCAGCGCGGGGCCCGGCGTCCGCCGCATGAGCCTCGTGCCCATCGCGTGGCTCAAGGCGCACGAGGAGTTCGTGGACGCACGCGTGCGAGAAGTGCTCGAGAACTTCCGCCGCCAGGGAGCCGTCGATTTTGCTATCGTGGCGGACGCCAAGACGGGCACCGTCATCGATGGCCACCACCGGCTCGAAGCGCTCAAGCGCCTGCACGCGGCGCTCGTTCCCGCGCACCTCGTGGACTACATGGACCCAAGCGTTGCCGTGCGTAACTGGCGC
The DNA here is from genome assembly GCA_041658815.1 of Thermoplasmatota archaeon. GTDB lineage: Archaea > Thermoplasmatota > SW-10-69-26 > JACQPN01 > JAJPHT01 > JAJPHT01. Next base: position 8,319 of record JBAZZN010000104.1, on the reverse strand, counting down.
GAGAACGAGACGCCAGTCACGAAAGAAGAGATCATCGCGCACGCCGCAGAAGGCAAGCTATTCCCGCCCAAGACGACGCGTCATGACCTCGTACGGGTGCTTGACCCAGTGAACGTGCCGCTGGCCGAACTCATGGACGAGCGCATGCCGAGGGGCTTCTGATGCCCAACGCACCCATCTGCCCGTGGTGCGGCAAGAGCGTCCCCACCATGCTGGTCGAAGCGGCCGCCGTGCGCCTGGATGACGTGAAGTGCCCAGGTTGCGCGAAGGAGATCCCTCGGCGTCTGCTTGGGTGATGTGGCAGGCAGTATCAGCTGCGCTTCTTCTTGGGCTCGTCGTCCTGCCGCATCGCGAGGAGGTGCCGCTCGTCCTCCATCGGGACGATCTCGAGCACCGCCGCGACGCCGCCGTCGTTCCGCACCGACGCCGATAGGTCGCGCAGCGTCACCAAGTTCTGCTCGCTGTTCCTCGTGAGGAAAGCGCCATCGTTCACGTACGCGCCGCCCAGCTTCTTGAGCGCGCGCCAAATCGCCACTCGGGGAGCGCTGGGCTCGGACGGAAGGCGGTACGCGAAGAGGAGGAATGGCAGCAACGAACGATGTAACGGTCGTTACAACTTGAATGTGACGATGGTCACTTAGAGCCTATCCGGAAATTCGGCGGGAGCTGCGGCCGCCGTGGCGGGATGCAGCGCGACGAGGACGCCGCGACGGCGTGCCAGAGGCACGTCGAGCGGCGAGCGAAGCGGCCGAGGAAGCGATGCGCCCGCCACAGCGGCCCTCCGGCGCGCCGATGCATCCCGCCCCGCGCTGGACGCGTCGCCTGCGGGCGACCGGCCGCTTCGCGCCCTCGCGTCCGCGCCTCAGCCTGCGGGCTTCGGCTTCGTCGAACCGGCCTGATGGCCTCGCCCCTCGACGGGCGGACGCCCGCCGTCGGGGCGTTCTCCTCGCAGGGCGGTCGCCTCGGCGCGCGCAGCCCTCGCCGAATTATCCGGATAGGCTCTTAGGTTGGTTCGCTGCGCCCCCGCAAAGCGTCATCTCCCCCGACCGCGTCCGGCGATGGTGGACCCCGCGCTCGCCCCGTTCTTCGCTCGCGCCGCATCGAGCATGAGCGAAGCGGACTTCCTGGCTCGCATCGCGAAGGCGCGGCAAGAGTTCGATGGGCTCCTCGATGAAGAGGCCATCGCGCTCCTCGTCCTCGACGAGGCCGGCTTGAACGAGGGGGCCTTCTTGGAGATCGTGGACCTCGGCGGGCGTTCCGAGGCCTCGCTGCGCGTGGCCGTCGAGCGCGTCGAGCCGCCCCGCGAGTTCGCGCGGGAGGGTCGCGCGCCCGGCCGCGTCTGCAACGTCATCGTGAGTGATAGCACCGGCGAGGCACGCGTCGTCCTGTGGGACAAGGACGTGGAGAAGGCTGAGGATGGCACGCTCAAGGCAGGCGTGCGCTTCACGCTCGTGGGCGCGCGCGTCAAGGCATCACACTTCGGCGTGGAACTGCACGTGACGCCGTGGACCGCCATCGAGGTCGATGGCGCGCTCGACGCCGCCAAGCGCAAGCTCCTCATGGACGTGCAAGGCAACGGCGATCCGTTGGCGCTAACGCTCCGAGGCGTCGAGTCTGACCTGCGCCCCAAGACGCGGACGATGGATGCGCCAGGCCCCCTGCGGGGCACGCTCGTGAGCGTGAGCGCGACTCGCCCGTTCCGCCGAGCGGACGGCGCGGTTGGCTTCGCGTGCGACGCAGAGTTCGACGCGGCGGACGGACGAATCAAGGTCGTCTGCTGGGACGAAGCCGTGAAGGCGGTCCGCGCGCTCGCGCTGGGAACGCCAGTCGAGGTCACGGCCCTTGTTGCCAAGCAGAAGGCCGACGGCTTCGAGTGGCACACGTCACGAGAGACGCGCGTGCGCCGCGCCGAGTGATCGGCTCAGCGGCGGCGCCAGTTGGCCGCGAGGAGCGCCGCGCCCACGATGGCAAGCGTGCTGAGCACCGCGCCCGCGCCGGGCGTCTTCTTGTCGGGGCTCGCGGCGCTTGGCGCTGCGGTGGTGGGCGAGTTGTCCGTCGTGCCATCCGACTTTGGCGTGTCCGTGGCCGTCGTGACCTTCGCGTCCGTCGTGGTCGTCTTGTTCGTGGCCGTGTGCTGCTGCTCGTACGTAGCAAAGGGATCCGTGCCTGTGTCGGCGCCCACTGTGGCCTCGTCCGCGAAGGGATCGTCCGCGGTCTGGGCCGTCGCGGTCGGCGCGAGGCCGAGGACCAGCGTCAACGCGAGCAGGCCCATAGTGACGCGGCTCATCGGGGCCCACCCCCGATGGGTGCCACGGTCGATGTGCCGGTCGGGTACTCCTTCATTGTCCCGTCGTTGGGCTGATAGCTTCCGGGCGGCGGCGCGTATCCGGCGGGTGGGTAATTCCCGGGCGCCGTGTTGTAGCCCCCTGGCGTTGGCCCGGGCTGGTAGTTGCCTGGGGCACCGTTGTAGCCGCCTGGCGGGGCACCTTTGCCTTGGAAGCCGCCGGGGGCGTTCTGGGAGTAAGCAGTGAAGACGTCCTCGAACTCGTCGCTGCACATCCACACGTCGCCACGGTTCATCATCTGGCCGAGGTCAGGGACTTGCATGTCGGCGGAAGCCTCGATGATCTCGATGACAGTGGCGTAGTACTTCGCATCGATGGCCCCGCGGGCGTCGGCGCAGGCCGTCAAGCGCAGGCCGTCCTGTGCATCCACCATCACGTCGGCGAGGTCCGCGCGCTTCGTCGCGCGGTCATCGCGAGCCGCGGTCTTCGCGTCGATAGCGGCATCGTAGCACACGCTGCGGGCGGCCGCATCCCCCGCCGCGCTTGATAGACAGGTCTTGTAGCTCGCCTTCGCGAGCGCAATCTTCTCGTTGTACTCCTTGGTGATGCCCGCAAGCTGCGTGCTGTAGTCCTTCTTCAGATCGAGGACTTTGAGGGTGAACTCCTTGCGCGCGTCCTTGAACACGTCACGCAGCGCCTGGTGCAAGCCCTGCATCTTCTCCATGGCCACTTGCCGGTCTGCGTCCTCCTTGTCGCGAGCGGCCTGCTCCGTGTCCATGCGGGCTTGGTCACGCGCCATCTGGTCCTGCATTCGCTGCTGGTCCTTCTTCATGCGGTCCTGCTGCTGTGCCTGCTGCTTCTCCATCATGGCCTTCTGGGCCGCCTGCTGTTCCTCCATCATCTTGCGGTTCTCCGCGCAGGGGTCACCACCGAACTGGTTGGGGCACGAGTCGCACCCGTTGGGCCCGCAGGCCTGGGCGCCAGGTCCGCCTGGCCCAGTCGCCGGGCCGCCGCACGTGGGCGGGCACGGTGCTGGCTGAACGCTGGGGCGCCCGGCGTCTGGCACGCAACCGTTCGCCTCGAAATGTGCCCCCGGCCCACAGTCCTTCGGAGGCTGCGGCTGCGATGACGAGGAATAGGGAGGCGGTGCATTGTTCGGCGGTGGGGACGACGCGGGAGCTGGCTGGGGCGCGGTCTGGTTCGCCGGCGTTGTCGGCGTTGGTTCCGCCGGCGTGGGCGATGTTGGTTCCGCCGGCGCGGGCGGGGTGGGCTCTGCCGACGTTGGCGTTGGCGTTGGGGAGGTCGGCGGCGGAGGCGCCGTCTCGTTACTCGCCGGCGCGGGCGTCTCCTCGGCGACTGGTGGAGTCGCGTCCTGCGCGATGGCCGTGGCGGCAGTTCCGAGTAGCGAGGCAGCAAGAAGGATAGGAAGGATCGCTCGCATGGGATAGCCTGACGGCCACCTTCTCTGCGGGGGCCCCCTCATCTTGGTGCGTCCGCCCGAAAGCGGGCAACCCAACTTCGGGACCCCGAAATCGTCCGCCCGTCAATACTTCCGTATTGACGGGTCCACTTCGTCGGCCCACGCGTCGCCGGCTCGCTCGCGTGCGCACGCGAGCCGTGGCATGCGCCTAGTCCCGGATGCCTTCCTGCAGCACGCTCACTACGGCCTCTCCTTCCGGGAGGTGCGGCGAATCGATGAGCCGCACGATGCGCTTGTTGCCCTTCGACTTGCGGAGGTAGAGACGGAACGTGGCCGTGTGGCCCACGATGTGGCCGCCGACGGGGCGCGTGGGGTCGCCAAAGAAAGCGTCTGGCTTCGAGTGGACCTGGTTCGTGACGGCGATGGCCGCGTTGTTGAGGTCGCCGAAGCGCAGGAGGTCGTGCATGAACTTGTTGAGCTTGCCCTGCCGGTCAGCGAGCGTGCCGCGGCCGAGGTACTCAGCGCGAAAGTGCGCGGTGAGGCTGTCCACGACGAGGAGCTTCACGTTCTTCGTCTTCGCGAGCTCGCCCGCCTTCTCCGCGAGGAGCATCTGGTGATGGCTGTTGAACGCGCGCGCGACGTGGATCTTGGCGAGCGCTTCCTTGGGGTCCATGCCGATGGCTTCCGCCATCTGCGTGATGCGCTCGGGGCGGAACGTGTTCTCCGTGTCGATGACGATGACCTCGCCACCCAGGCCGCCTTCTTCGGGCGGGAGCTGCACGTTCACGGCGAGCTGGTGCATGAACTGGGTCTTGCCGCTGCCGAACTCGCCGTAGAACTCGGTGATGGCTTGCGTCTCGACGCCGCCGCCCAAGAGCTCGTCGAGCGCCTTGGATCCAGTCTTGATCTTGCCTACCCTCGAGCGGCGGTCCGCGATGACGTCGCCCGTCTCGAAGCCGCCGACGTCCGCCATCTGGCGGGCCGATTGAATGATCTTGACGGCGACTGCATCACCGATATCGCATGACTCGGCGAGGTCCTTTGGGGCAGCCACGGCGATGCTCATGAGGTCGGTGTAACCGGCTTCCTTGAGCTTTTCCGCAGTGGCCGGCCCGACGCCTGGCAACTCAGAGATGTCCGTGATGGTCTTCTTCTGGCCTTCCATGGTGACCGGGGTCTCAACTTCTTCTTCTTTTCTTTCGAGGGTCACGGTCGCAGATTTCCTGGCCATGATGCCAACGAAGCACGCGTGAGGCATGAGCCATCACCCGAGCTTGCCGAAACTATTCCCTGATGCGCTGTGTTCGATTTGAACCTGACCGCCGCTCAGCCGCCTTTGGCCTTCGCTGCCCCAGAGGGGTCGCCCAAAGAAAACTCCAAGCTACAGCGCGGGCTCGCCGCCTCGTGCCAATGCGCTCTCCCCTCGTCCGCCCAGCAGTAGCCGCCGAGCGCCTTGCCGCCGGCAAGGCAGTCCTCCTCGACGTGCGTGAGCATTCCGAGCTGGAAGAAGCGAGCGTGAAGGGAGCGCTCCACATCCCAATGGGCGAGATCGCCCGGCGCGTGGATGAGCTGCCGCGAGAGAAGCCCATCCTCGTGATGTGCCACCACGGCATGCGCTCGCAGCAGGTCGCAAACTGGCTCATCAAGCACGGATTCACCAACGTCGAGAACGTGGCCGGAGGGATCGACGCGTGGGCCGACGAGGTCGACTCGGCCGTCGGCAAGTACTGATGTGACGGCCGAGTCGATCGAAGGAGCCCAACGCGTCGATGGGACGTGAAGGCGCCGTAGCGAACTGGTTTCCCGAGAGAGGGAGAAGCCGTCGTGAGCGTGATGCAGGAAGGCATAGGGGACTGAAGCTCAGAAGAACGCCTCAAGAGGCGTTTCCTTGCGGGTGCGCCACGTGGTCGTGGCGAGGAATGGCGCAAGGTCCGGGTCATCGTCGAGCCACGCGTAGTCGTCCACGGTGACCGTGGCGACGGGCTGGGGAAGAGGGGCGTTCGAGTAGATCTCGCGGAGGGTGGCGGAGGCCATGCCCCTCTCTTCGCACGGTTCAGTGATCATTCTATTCACGTGTGAAAAATGAACAACGTATATTTTATTAATACAATGAAAAAGGTTTTTAACATGAATTACCTCGACCGTGTGTGAACTCGCCTGGCGCTGGGGAAAACCCAACGTGGGTTTCCCCCAGGCCCCCCGCCCAACGCATCCACGTCGCAGGCCAAGGCTACGAGGTCCAGCGCATCGTGCGCCCCGCCATCGACATGCGCGCGGATCGCGTGTACTTGCTCACGGACCCGCCGAAGACCGAACTCAAGCCGTACCATTCGCTCGTGCTCAAGCAGTTGAAGGCCGCCGGCATCGAAGTGCTCGTGCGCTTGTGTGAAGTCTGGGACCCCAATGCGGTCGTCGGAGAGATGGGCCGCATCGCGGAGGCCGAGCGGGGCAACCACGTTTACGTGAACCTCGGCACGGGGCCCAAGACATGCGCCATCGGCGGCTCGCTCGCCGCGATGCTGTGGGGCTTCGACGCGTATTACCCAAAAGTGGACTACGAAGCCGACCCCGTGGCGCTTCCCCAAGATTTCCCAGTGAAGAGCCAGACCGAGATCTTGACCTTCCACCTCGACCCCCCAAGCGGCGACGTCCTCGCCGTACTGGAATTGCTATCAGAAAAAGGCGGTAGGCCAACACGCAAGAAAGAAGTCGTAGAGCGCCTCCGCGAACGGGGCTTCCTCAAGCAAGGCAGCAGCGCACAGGCAGACCAGAACGTGGCCGACCGCGTGCTCAAGCGCGCTCTCGAATGGGGCTTCCTCGACAGCGAAGGCGAAGGCCGCCGCCGACGCCTGCGCCTCAACGGGCGAGGCGTGGCGGGACGCAAGATGTTCTCGCACCTGAGCGCACGCGCGGCGAACGAGGAGTGACGCATGCAGGTCCGATCTCGGCCAAACACCATCGACACAAACCCCTCAACCCCCCAAAACGCTCAAGTACGAGCCCCTCCTTCGCCGCCTCAATCCCCCTTAGGTTGCGCCATCTCGGGCGCACCTTCGGCGACGTGGTTGATGCCTATGGCGAAAGCGAAGAACCCCGACGACCTCCCGACCGTCACCATCACGGACGACATGAAATCGGGCATCTACGCGCTCAAGACCACCATCAATCAGGAGAAGGCCGTCGGCGACACGCTCGGATACAAGGCCAAGAAGCACAACGTCGGTGTCGTGGCCGTCCTCTCGCCCCCCGAGCTTCGCGGCTACGTCCTCATCGAAGCCTACGACCGCGACGCGCTCGAGAAGCTCATAAAGGGAGTTCCCCACGCGCGCGGCCTCGTGCAAGGCGAGACCGCACTCACTGAGGTCGAGCACTTCCTCACGCCCAAACCCGCCGTCGCGGGCATCGCGGAGGGCGACATCGTGGAGCTCGTCGCTGGCCCCTTCAAGGGTGAGCGCGCCCGCGTCCAGCGCATCGACGCCGCGAAGGAAGAGATCACGGTCGAGTTGTTCGAAGCGATGGTGCCGATCCCCGTCACGGTCCGTGGCGACAACGTGCGCGTTCTTCAGAAGAAGGGTTGAACGCGCACGTCTTGTCTCGCAGCCGCGTGCTACGGTCATTGATCACGCGGCTGCTCGACGACAACGTGAGGGTGCTCCAGAAGAAGAGCTGAGCGAAGCGGGGCCACTCCGCCCTTCTCGAAAGGGCTTTCAAGCCAGTTGTCCCAGAGAGGGCATCATGGTCGGCCCCGACTTCCAAGCCCAGTGGCGGGAACGCCTCGCGTCCGGCTCCAAGCTCGCGTCCAAAGCACTTGCGCAAGCAGCCAAGGACGAGCCAACGCGCGTGCCAATGGTCGCCGCGTTGTGCGCGGACCCGCACGTTGCCGTCCGCGTGTCAGCGCTGCGCGCGCTGGCCACGCTCTCACACACTCTCCCGCAGGCGGTCGCGCCGCACGCGCGCGAGGTCGTCGAGGGCCTCGCGTGGCCAGAGGCCGACGCGCAAGAAGCCTCGCTGGACGCACTCGGCTGTATCGCGTCCCGCGCGCCAGCCGAGGCCGCCCTCGCGCTCCCCCTCATCGCGGCGCTCCTTGAGGGCGCGCGCCGGCCAGCGCTGCGCGAGGAAGCCGCGCGGTGCCTGGGCCGCATCGGCGGCGAGGTGCCCACGCAAGCCGCACCCGCAGCGGACCGGCTCGCCACGCACCTCGTGGGCCTCCGGAACCCGCGCTCAGCACAGGAGGCGCGCGAGACGTTGGCCGCGATCGAAGCACTCGTGCCGTTCCTCATGGCGCCCGACCGCGCCGCTCTCGTGCCTCGCATCGCACCACTGCGCGCGCATGCCAACATCCAGGTGCGCGAGCGCGCCGGACGCATCGCGCGCTTGCTCACTGCGTGAGGCGCTTCACGACCTCGCTGTGGCGGACTGGATGCGCTCTGGCGCGACCTCGTCAGCGACTTCGAGCCGGAGAGTGCGCGTGACGCGGGCTTCGCTTGGATCGTCATGCATGCCTTGCGTCGCATAGAGCGCGCCCGCGGGACACAATCTATAATGCACAGAGTACACATACACAGAGTCGATGCCCACGCGGACCATCTCCCTCTCGGAGGACGCCGACGAAGT
>JBAZZN010000103.1:0-8673 GCA_041658815.1 Thermoplasmatota archaeon | reverse complement strand
GGCCGCGGCGATCGCGCCGAGACCCTGTGCCAGGAGGTAGGGGACGACCCGGCGCCAAGGGAAGTGGCCCGCGAGGGCGAACGCGAGCGTGATGGCTGGATTGAAGTGCGCGCCGCAGACATGACCGAGAGCGTAGACGAGGACGACGATCGTCAACCCGAACGCCAACGCGACTCCAACGGCTCCGGGCGAGCCGGTCCTCGCGCTGACGACGGCTGCGGCACAACCGACGAGAACGAGGAAGAAAACGCCGATGCCCTCGGCGATCTCCGGTCGGCGGTCCTTCACGCGCAGCACCCCGCTGCGACGCAAGCGTCAGGATCCTCGCACGCAACATGCTCGGCGAACCTCTCGACCAGCTCAAGGATCGTCGCCAGGCGCGGGCCTGTGAGCTTGTAACAGACCCGACGGCCATCCTGCCGCGCCTCGACGAGGCCACAAGCCCGAAGTTCCGCGAGCTGGTGGCTAAGGTTGCTCTGCTCGGCGCCTACGAGCCCGACGAGGTCTGTGACGCAGTATTCTCTGGCGTCGCGGAGCTGCTTGAGCACTGCGAGGCGCGTGGGGCTGGAGAGGCATCGATAGAACTCGACGTCGTTCATATGAACATTGATTCATGCGTCTGACTTGAGGCTGCCCGCCGGAGTTCGCGTATGACTCCGGAGAACCATGTGGACTCGGGGCGCAAGTGAGTCTCCGACGGGAGATCCCATGACGTGGGCGCGCCATACAAGGTACGATGACAGAATTCCTGGACGATGATGAGGCCTTCGATCGCGAAGATCTCGAATGCGACCGCCACGACGACGAGTGGAGGGAGAAGTAGATGCTCCTTGGAGCCGCAGACACGCGCCACGATCTTGTGGTGTCGTGCATCGCCCTTGGCACTGCGCTCGTCACCGCCCTTCTCCTCCTTCTCTTGAGGTGAGCGTCGCATGTGCGAGTTCTGTGACGGCTGCGGTCGCTCGCTTCGCGAAGGCTCTCCTCTGCGCTGCCCGACAGGGGGCGATTGCACCCTCACGCGTTCCGTCGCACCAGCTCCCTCCATTCGAGGTAGAGCCCCGCGCTCACGGTGATATCGAGGGTCTCGGAGGCCTCCGGGGACTCCAAGGGGAATCCTCACGTCCCGGCCGCGCGTTGCAGGCGCGAAGCCGCGAGTCTCGGCATGACCCCATCCTCTGGTGGTCTAGCCTGCTCTTTTCTCGCGGCCTGCCTTTCTTCTTCCAACATGAAGAGCATAATCCGCGGGAGGAGTCGCGACGGAATGGGGGAACCTTGCGTCCCCTCCCGCGAAGCGATGAATGGCGCTATCCTTCCTCGTCCACGAGGGCGGTAAGTGGCTTGAGGCGGTCGTGCACGCGCTCGCTGGGGATCCCGAGGAGTTCGCCGACCGCGCGCCGGATCTCGACTTGCGTGTGCTCGGTGGTACGGCGCGCGTCGACGACATGCCAGCCGAACTCTTTCGCCATCTCATCGTAGTTCTGGACGAGACGACCTTGGTATTGGATAAAGGAGTCGTGGATGTCCTCACCCATGTGCTGATCCATTCCGCTCTCCCAGTAGTTGAGACGCGTCCGGTCGAGCGTGCGGGGAAGCAGCTCATCGACGTCGAGCCGCATGTAGATCGTGAGGTCAGGCTTGGGCGCGAAGCTGTAGAGCTCGCGCATCCACTCGTGGTCTACTTCACGCACGCCGGCGCGCGCGAACGCCGTCCCGACGTAGCGGTCGGCGATGACTACCATACCGGCCTTCAGGGCGGGAATAACGACGCGTTCCAACCGGTCCGCGAAATCGGTCGCATAGAGGAGCGTGTAGGTGACCTTGTTGAGGAGCGTCCCTTCCTTGGCGCTCGTGATGAGCTTTGAAACGAGGAGCGAGCGATTCCATCCCGTAAGAACGACCGCATGACCATGCGTTTCGATCCACGGGACCAACATGCTGATCTGCGTGCTTCGGCCCACGCCATCCGTCCCTTCGATGACAAGAAGCTTGCCCGTGACCTCCTCGCGCTCTACGCGCGGGAGCCCGCGCCTGCGCTTCTGCGTCGTCATGCCTTCACCCGCCGAACGGACTTCGCTGCGATGGACTTATCCGCGAACTGGCGGACGATGTCCTGTTGCCGCTGGATCGACATCTGCGCGTCGACGACCTGCAGGCCGAACTCTTCGGTAATGCGTTCATACTCATCGAGAACGCGCCCCTGGAAGATGCGGAACGAGTCGATGACGTTGGTGGCGAGGCCCAAGTCCATACCCGCTTCGTGGTACTTGATGTTCGCGCGCGCCGAAGTCAAACGGTCGATGCTCACGTCGATGGGGACCTTGAAGTAAAGCGCGAGGTCGGGCTTCGCTGCGAATCGGTATAGGTTGCGCACCCACGCGTGCTCGACGCCGCGCACTGAGTCGCGAGCGAACGCCGTGTAGACGTAACGATCAGCAAGGACGACCATACCCGCCTTGAGCGCGGGAAGGATCTCGTAGTAGTAGCGATCCGCGAAATCGGTCGCGTGGAGAAGGGAGAATGTCGTGGGTGTCAAGAGGTTCTTCTTCTTGCCCATCTTCATCGTGTCTTTGACGAGTTCGCTCGAGTTCCACTCGGTGAACTTGAAGCCGACGCCTTCCGCCTCAAGGTGCCGGCGGAGGAGCTTGAGCTGCGTTGACTTGCCCGATCCGTCGATCCCTTCGACCACGATGAGTACGCCAGGGTAACGGTGAGGCGAGTGCAACGGATTGAGGACCAAACTACCTGCGGACAAAGGGCGCGACCTCCTTGTCTGCTTGCGCGTCGTGCGCCACACGGAGCAAGACACCCTTGCCGAAAACGCGCTTGAACCAGTCGGCCTTTCGTTGCGCAGCCCAAATTTCAAGCTCGACCGGGCCGGAGACGTCGAGGTCCACCACGAGCACGTCGTCCGCGACCTTCGCCTCGATGGCCACCACAGCGCGGGCATGCGATCGGTCGAGCGCGTCCGCGATCCGCAAGAGCGACTCTGCTCGCTCGACAAGGGCTCGTCCCTTTTCGCCGATCGCCTCCCAATTCTCGTGGTTTGGCTTTGGCTGCGACTTGCGGTGATAGCGCGCGATCGCGGCGATGATGCGCGTCTCTTCCTCCGTGAATCCGCCTATCAACCCGTGAAGGATAAGGTACTCGCCGTGCTTGTGGTGGCCGCGCTCACCCACGGCGTAACCGATATCATGGAGGAGCGCGCCGTATTCGAGGAGCTCCCGCGCACGCTCGTCGTCATCGTGAAGGGCGTGTGTCGCGTCGAAGAGCGTGACCGCAAGGTGGGCGACGTGGTGCGCGTGGGGGGCGTCGTAGCCGAGGCGCTCGCCGAGCCGGAGGACGGCGCGTCGACGCGCATTGGGCTCCGTGAGCTCCCATTGAAGATCCGCGCCGTGGAGGTCGATGAAGTCCTGGACCAATCCTTCTCGAAGGCCCCTGTCGCTCACCTTGAGAGAGCCGAGGTCGAGCGACTCAACGAGGGCGCGGAAGAAGGCCACGGCGCCCACGATGAGATCAAGGCGCGAGGCTTCGAGGCCCGCGAGGAGCGCGCGCTTCTCTCGGGGAAGGCGCGCGAGCTCCTCATCGAGCTCGGCGAGCGCGTGGAGGGGAAGCGTCTCGCCCTCGCCAGCCAGGCCTCGCTCGCGGAGGAGCTTCAGTGTCGCGCCTGCGCTGCCCGATGTCACGTAGCACGTCTTGACGCCGGCTCCCTTTGCGCGCGTGGCAATGGGAGCAAGCTCGCGCGCGAGCGTCTCTTGCAGGGCCTTTCGACCCGCGGCGTTGACCTCGCCTTCCTGCAGGATGGTGGACTCGAGGCGTTGGCCGCCAAGCTTCATGCTCGCCGCCCACTGGAATTGACGCGAGTTGCCGGAGGCAAACTCGACAGAGCCCCCGCCGAGGTCGACCACGAGCACGGGGGTTTCGCCAAGCGGCATCGCGCTCTGGACCGCCTTGAAGACGAGCCGCGCCTCCTCCGCGCTGGTGATGATCTGCGGGTGGATGCCAGTCTCGCTGAGGATCTCCTGTAGGAAGGAGCCGCCGTTCTCTGCCTCCCGGACGGCGCTCGTCGCGACCGCTATGATCCGTTCACATCCCCGCTTCTGCGCGAGGCGTGCGAACCCGCGCAGGGTGTGGAGCGCGCGCTGCTGCGTCGCTTCGTCGAGGCGGCCGGTCTGGAAGGTTCCTTGGCCGAGCCTGACCATCTCTTTGGCGCGGTCAAGGACGTGGGCTTTGAGCTCCGCGTCGATGCGGACGATGAGCATGTGAATGCTGTTCGTCCCGATGTCAATGACGCCAACGTTCACGAGGAATCAGGCTGTTCACCGCCGCGTGGGGTTTGACTCTATCCGTTGGAGAGGGTGAGTAAGGCTGGAGCGCTCCATGAGCGACATAGTCCTCAGGAGGCAATAGCGTTCCAGCGGGTTTTCCAGCGGGAAGGCTTAGTATCACCGAGAACCATGGTTGAACATGCGCTCGACCCTCGCGGAGGAGTTGTTCCTCGTTGCTCTCGTGCCCCAGCCCGGCGAGCGTCGTCTCGTCAGCCGGCAGGCGGCGACGCACGCGCTGGTCGGAGCAGTCCTCCTCGACCTTGAGTCCGTCGGCCGAATCGAGATCGCAGACATGCGGGCGCGGTCTCGGCCTGGCTCCGAGGCTGCGCCCTCGACGCTCCACAAGCAGGCCCTCAGCGTCGTCGGCGCTGGCTTCCCCGAAGTCGATGACCTCGTCTGGAAGTTGCCATGGAAGATCGCGTCACCGATCTCGTGGATGACGGACGAGTTGCGCACGAAGGGATGGATCGAGATCGGACGCGGAGGGTGGTTCGGCTGGCGCCGTGCCGATCACTCGACGGATCTCTCACCACGCGCCGAGATCGTCGCGGCGCTGCAGGATCCTCACGATGTCCGGACTCGCCGCCTTGCGCTCCTTCTCGACGCCGTCGGTGGGCTAAGGGGCATAGTGGGAGGCGCCCGGGGTTGGACGACTCGTCTCGATCTCTGGCTTGATGAGGACGCGGCAGCGCGAACTGTCGTCGGCGCGGTCCGCGCCGTCCACCTGCGGCTTTCGAGCGGCGCGCTTCTCAAGCGCTAGTTCATCGCGACTTTGTGGTTGATGGCCGTCTCCGAAATGTCTGCGGCGTACGCGGCGGTGCGACCGATGCTGTCGAGCGCAAGCGCCACGTGGAGGATGTCCTCGCCGCCTAGGCTGAGGCTTTCTTTGATGACGCCGTCCTGCGCGTTCTTGAACGCCTCGACCTCGCCGATGAGACGGTTCGCGGCATCTACGTCCTGCTTGTGGAACGCTTGGAGGGCGTCCGCGAAGAGTTGTGTCGCTCGGCGGGCGTGCTTCTCGATGCGGTTCTCGAGCTTCTTTTGGATGTCGCTTCCGTGGAGCGCTTGGATGTTGCTCGCGATCCGCACCGCGTGGTCGGCTGTCCGCTCGATGAGACGCGCGACCATGAGGTAGTTGAATGCCTGTTTCGCGTTGAGGCCCATCTTCTGAGCGTAGGTGGGGTCCCGCAGTATGGCGTGGTATTGCTTGTTGATGATCCAATAGAGGGAGTCTACCTCGTCGTCGCGCTCCTCGATCGTTGCTTCCTCTTCCATAGGCGTCTCGAAGACCTTCAGCGCGTCTTCCTGCATCGTGCGCGCGATCGCCTGCATCCGGCGGAGCGCCTTGTCGATGTGGAACTCCTTGGGGTCCATGAAGTCCTGGAGAAGGATGCTATTGGCGTCCTCCTCCACGATCTGTATCCCAATGATGCGCTTCGAGGCCAGGCGTACGGCACGGCGGATCGACGAACTCATGGGCTTTTTGCTACGGACGTTGATAACATCATAGCCGTTAAGGTAGGCTGCCACGATAGTGCGGAACGCGGCGGCGGTGTCCTCGCTAGTGAGATCAGCATCGAATTTCGAAGCTGGCGCCTCGCGACGCGCGTGAGGCAGGATCGCGAGACTTCCGTCCACCTGAGGCAGGAAGCCGACCACGTCGCCAGCCGCAAGTTTCGCCTGGAGAACCCACTCCTTGGGTAGGGTCACTGTGTAGCTCGAGCCGCCGGTCAGTTGAATCTTGCGTAGCTCCAAGGCGCTTGGCCCTCCATGGTCGGGTACCGTAGGACGAGTAGTCCCTCGCCCCTATTCTTCCCTCTCGATGAGGATTCCATATCACTATATAGCGATATGGAGTCACCAGAGCGCGTTGGAGTTTCCATCGAAAAGGACCATCCCTCGTGCGTTATCATACGGCGTTTGGAGACCAGGAGTCCCTTGAAGACATTCGCAATTCCCATCGCCATCCTCATCGTCGCCGCCGCTTTCGCGGGCTGCACGAATAACGTGCCGCCGAGCACCAGTTCCCCCGCCGTCTCGACACCGGCAAGCTCCGCTCCGACGAAAACGCCCTCTACGCCAGCGCCGGCCCCGCTCAAGGCGGATCTGCTCGAGTCGGGTTCCACGTTTGTGCTGCCTCTCGCCCAGAAGTGGGCGGCGGCCTTCTCCGCGTCGAACCCTGGCGTATCCATCTCCGCCAACGGTGGCGGCTCGGGAAAAGGCAAGGGTGACATCACGGCGAATCTCGTCGACATCGCTGGCAGCGATTCCATCATGGACGACGCAGCGATCGCCAAGGCCGGCGGGGACATCATCCACCTCCCCGTGGCGGCCGGCGCCATCGTCATCGCCTACAACGTCCCCGAGGTCGGCTCGACGCCGCTCAAGTTCAACGCAGACACGATCGCCAACATCTTCCTTGGCAAGATCACCAAGTGGAACGACCCCGCGCTCGCGGCGCTCAACCCGGGAGTGAGCCTCCCGAACGAGGATATGGCGGTCGTGCACCGCAGCGACGGCTCGGGTACGACGGACACCTTCACGGACTACCTCTCGAAGGCGAACGCGGAGTGGAAGTCGACCGTCGGCAAGGGCGCGTCCGTTACGTGGCCCTGCGAGAAGGTCACGCCTGCCTGCACCGGCGCCTCGGGCAACAACGGCGTCGGCGGCCAAGTGCAGACGATCCCCTACAGCATCACCTACCTTGGCGGCGAATGGGCCGACATCACGAAGGTCCAGACGGGCGTCGTCGTGAACGCTGCGGGCCAAGCGGTCGCGGCGTCGGCCGAGACCGTCGGCGCCTCCATCGCGGCGGCCGTCTCGACGGGCGCTTTCGACGACAAGCTACGTGGGAGCGTCACGAACATGGACTGCCCAACGTGCTACCCCATCGCCGCCGTGACGTGGCTCCTCGTTCACGAGCACCAGACTGACAAGGCAAAGGGAGAAGCGTTGGTCGCGTTCTTGCGCTACGTGCTCCACGAGGGCCAAGCGCTCAACGACGACCTCAACTACAACCCCATCCCCGCCGCCGTGGTGGCCAAGGCAGACGCCTTCGTCGCCTCGATCGACTACAACGGACAGCCGCTCGCGACCATGGGCTGAGTCTCCGTGGGAAAAGCAGGACGCCGCGAACACTCCTTCGACCGCATGGGACGCTACGGCTTAGCGTTCGCTGCGGCGATGGTGGCCGCGATCTTCGCGACCGTCTTCGGCGTCCTGCTGTCCAAGTCCGAGCTTGCGTTCGAGCATTCGGGCGGCGGCCTCCTCACGGGGAGCGACTGGAATCCCGTCGCGGGCATCTACGGCGCGTGGCCGTACGTGTATGGGACGCTGTTCACAAGCGGGATCGCCCTCCTCCTGGCCCTTCCGGTCGGGATCGCGGTCGCGCTCTTCCTCACGGAGCTCTCTCCGCGCTGGCTCTCCACCCCGATCGGCGTGCTCGTCGAGCTCCTTGCCGGCGTACCCTCGATCGTGTACGGGATGTGGGGGTACTACTTCCTTCGTCCGCTCTTCCAGAAGCCAGTCGAGCCTTGGCTCCAAGACCATGCGCAGCCCGTATTCTCGGGGCTTGGCTGGATCCTGCACTGGATTCCGGGCATCGGACCCATCCTTCAGGATTGGCTTGACATGCTCTTCACCGGGTCCAAGATCGGGCTGGGCTTCCTCCTTGCAGGCGTCGTCCTCGCCATCATGATCCTCCCCACGATCGTGGCCATCTCGCGGGACGCCATCAAGGCTGTACCGCGCCTTGAGCGCGAAGCCGGCTACGCCTTGGGCGCGACGCGCTGGGAAGTGGCGCGCGCCGCGCTCCGTAGTGCCAAGCGGGGCCTCTTCGCCGCCGGCACGCTGGGACTCGGACGCGCTCTTGGCGAGACGGTCGCGGTGCTCCTCGTGATCGGGAACGTCGCGACCTCCGCGCCGCGGCTCTTTGCGCCTGGAGCGACCCTCACGTCGACGCTCGTGAACCAGATTCCCGAAGCTACGGAGCCGGTGTTCGTAAGCACGCTGCTCGCCCTTGGCTTCATCCTATTCGCGCTCACCCTGGTAGTGAACATCAGTGCCCGTCTCGTGATCGAGCGGCCGTGGAGGAAGACACCGTGACCTCCGTATGGCGAAAGACGAAGAACCACGCATTCACCG
This sequence comes from Thermoplasmatota archaeon, assembly GCA_041658815.1. Taxonomy (GTDB): domain Archaea; phylum Thermoplasmatota; class SW-10-69-26; order JACQPN01; family JAJPHT01; genus JAJPHT01. Next base: position 205 of record JBAZZN010000103.1, on the reverse strand, counting down.
CGCTCGCGGGCGCCGCCGCCCTCCTCGCGATCATCCCCCTCGTTAGCGTGACGTGGTACGTGATCGAGAAGGGCGCGCCTGCCATCACCTGGGAGTTCCTCACGCACGACTCGAAACACGTGAGCCCCGGCATCCTGAACTCCGTCCAGGGGACAGCGGTCCTCGTGGGCCTCGCCATCCTCATGGGCGTGCCGCTGGGTATCTT
>JBAZZN010000102.1:0-8674 GCA_041658815.1 Thermoplasmatota archaeon | reverse complement strand
TGAGAGGCGCTATCCCGCGATAGCGCAGCAGGCATCGACAAGCCCGTGGCTGACGTGCTATCAAGTCGCCAGCCTCAAACGCTCTGTTGAGTTGACCAAGTTTGATGACGTCTGAGGTTGACCCACTCGCTGAACAGGTCCTCGCGCACCGCGCCATGCGCCACCCTGCTTGGGCCACGCAGGTAGGCATCCGCACGCACGATCACGAGCTGCGCGATCCTTCCCGCGAGGCCTTCGAGGGGGAAGCGCGCGAGCTTGACGCGTTCCTTGCGGCGGCCGAGCAGTTGCCGGAGAGCTTCGACCGTGATGCGATAGTGACGCAGCTTAGGCTGGATCTCTTCGAGCTGCGGGACAGCAGGATCTGGGCGCGCAACCCCGACGTGGCCAGTGACTACTTCGATCACCTCTTCGCGCTCCTCCTGGCTGCTCACATCTCGCCGCGCGAGCGCTCTGACGCGTTGCTGGCGCGCCTGCGTGGGTGCGAGGCGTTCTTCTCGGCCGCCTGGTCACGGTTCGACCCATCCGTCGTGCCGCCGTTGTGGGTCGAGGGGGCCCAGCAGAGCGCGCGTGGGGCCGAGGCGTTCCTCGACGCCGTCAGGGGCGCAGTGCTCGCTGTGCCGGGGCTCGCGCGCGACGTGGAGAGCCCCCTTGCCGCGGCCCGAGCCGTGCTGGTCACTCACGCGCGCTGGCTGGAGGAGCTGCACGCGAAGGCGCGGGGGGACGTCGCCTTGGGCACGGAGGGCTTCCGCCGGCTCCTTCGCTTGAGGCACATCGGGGACTCGCCCGAGCAACTCGTCGTTCTGGGGGAGCGCCTCGTGGGGCGCTTCCGAAGGGAGATGGAGGACGCGGCTGGGCTCGTCCTGGCTGAGGCGGGGAAGGAACCTGCTCATGATGTCGTTGGGGCGGCGCTCTCTCTTGTCCGTGGGGATCACCCCAGGACCTTTGCCGAGGTCATCCAGTTCTACGAGCGCTCCATTGTGGAGGCGCGCGAGTTCGTGCGGGCCAAGGGGCTCGCGACGGTGCCTGACACCCCCCTTGACGTGGTCGAGACTCCGGCCTTCCTTCGTCACTTGGTCCCCTTCGCGGCGTACTTGGGCCCCGCGCGCTTCGCGACGCCTCGGCGCGGGGTATATCTTGTCACGCCGAAGATGGAGCTATCGTCATTCCCGAACGCTGACACGCGGAACGTGACCGTGCATGAAGCGTACCCTGGCCACCACCTCCAGCTCTGCGTGGCTGCCGAGAAGGCGAGCCTTGCGGCGTTCCTTTGCGAGGTGCCCGACCTCACAGAGGGGTGGGCCCTGTACTGTGAGGCCCTGATGGGCCAGCACGGCTACACGGCCGCTCCGGCAGAGCGCCTCATCCGCGCCCGTGACGCCAGGTGGCGCGCCGTGCGTATCGTTCTGGACGTCGCCCTCCACACCGGAGGCATGACGCCCCAGGAGGCGGCGTCCCGCCTAGTGCTGGAGACCGGCATGGGCGTCGGGGAGGCCGAGGCGGAGGTCCTCCGTTATACGCTATCGCCGGCCTACAACCTCTCCTATATGTGGGGGCGGTTGCAGGTGGAGCGCCTTAGGGAGCGGGCGCTATCAAGCGGCCTCACGGAACGCGCCTTCCATGACACGTTCTTGTCGCTTGGCTCTGTCAGCGTGGCGCTGCTTGCCAGGGAGCTGGAGAGGCGCGTGGACATCCGACAGGATTAAGCCCAAGATGTGGTGATATCACGTTGGCGAAAGTCATGGCTGAGAAACAAGTCCTCTTCCGGATCGACTCCAAGCTGCTTGACGCCCTCGACCGCAAGATCGCGCGCGAGGGGTACACGACGCGTAACGCCTGGTTCAAAGCGATGGCTGGCGGCGGCAAGGCGAAGAGCAAGAAGAAAGCGCGCTGAGGCGCGCCTTCGGTTCCGCAAGGTCGCCCGCAGGCGGCTTACACGCACGTTCCCTCGCTCCCGTAGGGTGCGAGGCTGGAGTACACGCCGTCGCCGGGTAGTCCCGCAAGGGGCAACACGCGGCCATCGACGCAGTCCAAGTCGAGCATCTGGTAGTATGTGCCTACGACCTGTCCCACGGGTTGGGCTCCCTTTTCTGGTCCTCCACTGTAGCAGGGGCGCACGTCATTCCCTTCCGTGGACCTCCACCAAAGCGTTGGGTCGCACACCCACCCGCGTGCGGACGGCATGCCAGGCCCGATGGCCGAGCCGCACGCGCCTTGACCGTACGTGGCTGGGGCGGGGTTTGGGAGGACGAGGCCCAAGCGCAAGATGTCGGAGGGCGACACGCGGGCGTAGAACGTCTCATAGGACGCGCCTCGGACGGGCGTCTTGGCGTTGGCTCGGAGGAGCAGTGGGCCGCGCGCGACATACGTGGAGGCCGCGGTCCACATGGGGCCAGTCGAGTTGCGCGCGTGGCCCAAGCCGAGGTCGCGTGGGGTCGTCGTCGTCCCGAGTGAATCGTCAGTGGGACCATCCCCAGTCCCTTGCCCGGGGTCGGTGAAGAAGAACACGATGTCCGTGCGTGAGCGCGGCTGGCTCGAGTCCGACGTGTGCTGCGATTCCAGCTCGATGTTCCGGTAGTTCGCGCGGAGCGTGTTGTTCGTGCGGGGATCACAGTCGCCCTGCACGGCTTCCTCGAGACCAATGGCCGAGTCCCAGTAGGACCCAGTGGGATCGTGCACTTGCGGGTTCAGCGTGCGCGTGGGCGTGGGGTGGAACGGGTCCAATCGGAGTTCCTCGTAGTCTGGCGCCGTGTTGGGCGCGCAGTCCCACATCGTGAAGGCGTCATCGTGCGCGTCCTGCTCTATCACGCCAGCGTGGCCGGTCGTGGGGTTCCCGTAGAGGTTCACGGGGAAATGGACGTTCAGGCGGCTCGTGGATGATTGGGGCGAGTCAGGGTCCTCGAAGTACAAGCCGAGGCTGTTCGTGGGGTCCACGACCCTGTCCACGTTGTCGAAAGCAGTCACGAGGTCATGCTCCGCGTAGCAATCCGCGTACCCCACGAGGGCGCCAGTGCCTGATGTAGTGCCGCGTGGGAGTGGGCGTATGGAGCACTCTTTTGTGGTGAGGTCCTCCGCGGGCTTGCCCAAGTCGCCCCACACTGCGGTGTCGTTCACGTAGATGACGCGCGAGTCCATGCGGAACGCCTCGCCCGTGCTGCAATCGCGCGGGATGGGGGACTGCCACACGCATGGATCTGGCTGGGCCAGCATGAGCAGCTCGTTGACCCACTGGCCATCGTTGAACGCGATGCCGCTCGTTTGGCGGGGGCAGATGTGCGTGTCGAGGAGCAATTCGGAGCGGTACTCGATGAGCGCGTTGTCCCCGAGGCCGACGTAGCCGTCCGCATTGCAGTCCTTCCACACGCCAAAGAGGGCGTTGTAGTGCACGTTCGGCTCGAGCTCCATGCGTGACTGCGTGGTGCCAAGGTTGGGGTTCAGGCTCGTGGGCTGCTCGGCCGCGAACGCATTGAAATAGACTTTCCTCACGCCATCTTTCACGGGCGATGTGTCCGCACCCAAGAACATGCGGCCTGACGTCTCGTCAACGCGCGTGCTGGGCTCGTAGCTGCCCATGCCGGACCATGACGCCGCCGCTCCCGGGGAAAGGAGCAGCACGACGAGCACGGCCGAAACGAACGCGCCCCCCGTGGGGCACCCTGTCCGGTGCGTAGATTGCCTCCCGTTGACTGACAAGGCCTCCCACGGGCCCATAAGGACTTGCGCGACCCCTCCGGTGACACTGGGCCCCCAGCGCAGGGTTGAAGTCTGTTGCCTCGCGAGACCACCCCCCGCATGGCAGACTCCACGAATCGGTTCTAGAGGTTGTACCATGGTCTTGGGGGTATCGACATGGTGGCGACAGGTTTGGACGGTCAAACGATGTGTCGCAAAGCTCAAGACGGGATACCGGTACTTCCGGCTCAGCCTGGTGGGCCTGCTTGGCAGGCAGGCCACTGTTGGCGATGCCTGAGGAGGCACACGTAGTGAAGCGAGCGACTGCTCTCCAAGTCATAGCCGCGTCCATCGTTCTCGTGATGGTCGTGTCAGCCTTCCCCCTTGCGGAGGTCGTACTAAAGGCGACCCGCGAGGAGGGTGCACCTTCCTCCTCAACGTCGTCCATGGCCCCTGGAACCGGCTCTGCCAACGCCGGTCTCCCCTCGTTGGGCCCAGCGGGCGACCCAATGGCGTACCCAGACGCGCTCCCCGCCACCCCGGACGGTCCCTCCTCCCGTCCGGGCGGCGTGGGGTCGCCTGTGACCTCATCGGGCTCGGCCCTCATCGACCAAGTGCTCCGCTCTGCCCGCATGATGGGAATTGACGCGAAGCTGCCCGACTTGCCCCTCGACAAGCTCGCCCCCGTGGACCCCCTGCGCCCCGCCATCCTCGCGTGGATCGCGGCGACGGGCTCCGTCGTGCCGCCCGCGGACCTCGAGACGCAGCTCCAGCGCGCCGACGCACTTCCCCAACCGCTCCAGCGTGACCTCGCGATCCTCCTGCTATCGGCCGTGGACGCGACCGCGCTCCAGGCGCAGGCGCTCGCCAAGCTATCACCCGCCGAGGTCCAATGGATCTACGCGAACCCCCAGCTCGCGACCGACCTCGCGCGCGGCGTGGACAACCCCGAGACGCGTGAGCTTGCGATCCTCGCGGCGCTCGTGGACCCCAGCAAGAGCGTCGAGGCCTCGCTCCTCCTCCTTGAGGCCGTCGAGGTCACGCGCGGCAGCCTCCAGGACCAAGCCGCCCAAGCGCAGCTCGCGAGCCTCACGACGCCCAACCTCGACGCTCAGACGTCGCAGGTCCTCCAAGCCCTCTCCAGCGCGGCCTCCAAGGTGGACGACCAGTCCAAGGTCCTCTTCGCCGCGCGGCTCATCGCCACCACGACGCGCGTCCCCATGCCAGAGAGCGTCCCGAAGACGAGCTTCGAGGACGCGCTCCAAGCGCTCATCACGGCGACTGGCCAACAGCCAGACCCACAAGCGCTCAAGGCCTCGATTGACACTGCATCGCTTCTCCCCGAGGACTTGCAGCAGGCCCTCGCCGCGCCCCTCATGGCCGAAGCCAACGCCGTGATCGCCGCGAACCCGCTGCACGCGTCGCCTGATGGCCAAGCCAAGGCGCTCGTGGGCGTCCTCGTGGCCGTCGCAAGCAGCATCCCCACACTCGAGAAGTACCACCTCTACTGGCGCGACGCGCCCGAAGCGCTCCGCGTGGGCCAGTGGGACCAGGCGGCTCGCCTCGGTTGGGCGGCCGAGCACGCGGCGTTGCTTGCGAGCACGCACGGGAACCCAGTGGACCTCGTCCGCGCGGGCGGCATCATGCGTGGCGCGGGACTCATGGACGTCGCCGTCCCCGAGCGCTCCTTCGTCGAAGCCTACGTCGCGCTCGAAGCAGTCAAGGGCATCCCGGTCAACACGAGCGCGCGCTCGGTCATCGAGAAGGCCAGCGCCTCGTTGGACCCCCGCGTGCGCGACGCGGCAGCCCACATGATGAGCGGCGCCGCCGAAGCGGGCCGTCTCAACAAGGAAGCCTTCAGCGCGCTCACGAGCGAAGAGAAGTCGTTCCTCATCCAGCCCCGCGACACCGCGAGCCTCTACCTCAAGCCAGACATCACGATGGACGAGGTCAACCTCCTCGCCAGACTCTCAGTGCTCGGCGAGAAGGTCGATATCAACAAGCTCGCCGCCTCCGAGATCGTTGGCACGCGCGCCACGATGGAAGCCAAGGACATGCTCAGCGTCGTGTACGGCGCGCAGCTGCAGGACGTCAAGCCATACACGACGTGGGACGCGCTCCTCAAGCTCGTGCCTTGGCGCGACGCGCAAGCACAAGGCTCAGCGTGCACCGACCTGAACGCCGCCTCGGACGTCCTCGGCGCCCCACCCACCGTTCCTCTCGTGAGCAACGACTGCGACAGGGACATCCTGCTCACGCTCCACGATGACAACTGCAACGTCGTTTACATCCAGTGCTCGTACGAGGGCAACCGCGAGGCACTCGTCATCACGGGTGCCGGGAGTTCCACCATCGGGCCCGGCCTCGGTTACCGCTGGCACCCAAACCCGAACGGGTGCACTTCCCAAGCCCCCGCAGGTCTGACCGACATGACGGTTAGCACCGATCCCCAGCCTCAGAGTTCGGACCTCCCACCATGCAGCTACGATAAGGTCCCCGCCTTTGGCGCCGCCAACGTCTTCCTTGACCTTGGCGGTTCGGACACATACATGCGCCCCGTCGCCATGACGACGGCATTCCAGCTCGCGCAAGTCTCGCTTCACCTCGACATGGGCGGCGCGGACGTCTATAACGACCCCAGCTCCGTGTACGATGCCACGAACCCGCTCTACTGGTATCCAGGACAGTACGGCGGCATCGGCAACTCGTTCGGGCACCCCACCGAGGGCTCCGCACTCGCGGGAGGCGCCGCGGTCCTCGTGGACGCTGGCGGCGACGACACGTACCAATCACCTTCGCTCAGCCAAGGCTACGGCCAGTGGGGCCTCGGCCTCCTCGCGGACATCGGCATCGGCTCCGATTCCTACTTCGCGCGCGACTACTCGCAAGGCGCCTCCAGCCGCGAGATGGGCATGGGGTTGGGCATCCTCGTGGACGAAGCCGGCAACGACCACTACCGCGCGACCACTGGCGAAGGTTACGGCCTGGGAGGCATCCTCCTGGACCTTGGCGGCTCGGACACGTACTCCACCCAGACCACGCCCATGGGCGCGCCCATCGTTCACCTCACTATCCTGCCAGGCGGCGACCTCACCACGCTCAACACGCGCGGCAACGACCACATCTGGCTGGACGGCCCAGGTCAGCTCAACGTCGGCATCGCCATCGACACCGAGACGTCCACGAGCGCGGCGGACACTGATAGCGATGGCTACAGCGACTTCGCCGAATTCCTGGTGGGTACGGACCCCAACGACCCCAGCGACACGCCAGCGAAGAACCCGCTCACGCGCGAGCAGAAGATCGCGGCGGACTCGGACGGGGACACGTACCCGGACTTCGTCGAGCGCGCGCTCTCCACGGACTCGCAGGACCCCAACTCGTACCCAGCGGGCTTCGTGCAGGGTCCGTCGTTCTTCCTGCCGGTCGTTGGCCAAGTGAACGCCGGAGCGCTCACGCCCAATGCGAGGGACGACCAGCCCGAGCGGTCGGACAAGATCATCGACCTGCGCCTCCCCGTGCAGGACGCTGGCACGATCGACTTCGCATGCGTGGGCGCCGACGACACGTACCTCGACGGCGGTCTCATGCCCCATGCCAACTACACTGGCGCCGGCGCGCCATACACCCACGGAATGTCGATGCAACCGGTGGGAGGCGGCCCGATCACCGTGGACCTACCCGGCATATCGCCCGACTACGGCCAGGACACGCCCCAAGGCCCCTGCGTCATTGTGGGCTATCAAACGTCCTCACCTGGGAACGGGAAGGGCAGCGTGCCCACGGTCACGCAACATGGCGCGGGCCCGCAAGCGAACGAGCAGTCATCGTTCTCGAACTTCACGTTCCGCATCCCCGCGGGCATCATAGCGGTGGGCGACGCGGTGAACACGAAGTACGACGTCGATTACTTCTTCGTCGCGGACATAGGCGGCGATGACGTCTTCCGCAGCCGCAGCGGCGGAGCGCTCATCGTGAGCACGACCCCCGCTGACGTGTCGTCGAAGGGCTCATCGAACGCCCTCTCGGGCACCTTTGCGGGCGCCGCGAACTCCGTCTTCTTCGCGCCCAGCCTCGTCCTCAACATCGACCTTTCCAGCGTGGGCGACCACGGGAACGTGACGGCAGCCGGGTACGAGGCGCGTGTGGCATCCGCCAACGACGCGCTGGGCTTCGACACGTACGCCCCAGCCGTGAACGACTCGAACGATTACCTCCAAGGCTCGCTCGAGAGCGTGCTCGTGGACACCTTCGGCGATGACTCGTATAACGCGGGCGGCGCCAGCCAAGGCGCGCTTGGCGGCGTGCTCCTCGACCTCCAAGGGAATGATGCCTACGTCGCGGGTAACCTCTCGCAAGGCGCTTCACTCGTGACCGACGTGCCCAACCAGGACGCAGCGGGCGTCCCCGGCGGCGACGCGCCAAAGGACGCGTACGACCGGGGCAGCGACCAGGCGTCAAACGAGAACGACAAGACGCTCCGCATCACGCCCCCGAGCCTCTTTTTGGACTACGGCAGCGGGAACGACCACCACCTCGCGGGCTGGAACAGCCAAGGCTTCGCGCGCGGCTTCTCGGGGGCCACGAACTCCGGCGCCATCGGCACGGGCATCCTGCTCGATGACGGCGGCAACGACACGTACCTCACGGCGGAGCTTGGCGGCCGCTACTCGCAAGGCGTGGGCGGCTGGAACGGCATCGGCATCCTGTTCGACGGTGCTGGGAACGACACGTACCGCGCGTGGGGCATCGAGAGCCAAGGCGCGCCCATCTCGGAGACGTCCGGCACCGGCGCTCCGGCACAGCCCAAGGCCGGCGCGGGCATCCTCATCGACGCAGGCGGGAACGACACGTACAGTTACTATGATAGCTTCGGCGGCCACGACCTCACTGCGAAGCGCCGCGACAACCTCACCATCACGCGCAGTAGCCTGAATGCGCCAGGCACTGGCTCGCTGTACGCGCAGCCAGGCGTGCACCTGGACACGGAAGCGTCCGCCCCCAA
>JBAZZN010000101.1:0-8719 GCA_041658815.1 Thermoplasmatota archaeon | reverse complement strand
AGCTCCTCCCCGGCACCAGGATCGACGTCAAGCCCCTCTACACCGAAGCGGAGAACATCGAGAAGACCCTCCGCATGATGCAGAAGCAAGCAGCGCCCGCTCAACAGCACACGGGCGATGACGTGCCAGGCATGTACGGATAGTTCTTGGCGCCCGGATTCGCGACAACGTTATGCACGAGCCGCGCCCACAGGGGCCTGAGGACACGAGCAAGATCATCGTAGCGATGATTCGAGCCCTCTTCATCTGAGCGAGCCCCCAAACGGGAAGATAGGAGATCGCGGGCGAACCCCGCGGCACGGCGATGCGTCGCCGCGTAGTCCCGGACCCGGGTTATCGTTGTCGGAGGAGGACCCCTCGTAGTTCGTGTCCTCGGCCCTTTTCTTGTCAGTTGAACCGGGGGGCCCTCTTCTCCTTGAACGCCCGAGCGCCCTCCGCGAACTCGGGCGTGCCGCCGCTCGCGCTGTTCCACTTGCGCTCCATCGCGAGTTGCACTCCGAGGTCGTTGCTCGTCGTGGCGGCCATGAGGCGCTTGGCCGCCGCGAGCGCGAAGGCGGGCCCCGCCGCGAGCGCTTCGGCCTCCGCGACCGCGCGCGTCAGCAGCTCGCCATGCGGCACGACCTCGTGCACGAGGCCCAGCGCGAGCGCTTCCTCCGCGCGCACCACGCGGTCGTGGTAGAGGAGTTCCTGCGCGCGAGTGAAGCCAACGAGGCGCGGCAGGAGCCACGTACTACCGCCATCGGGAGCCACGCCGAGCTTGAAGTAGGCGGGCTTGAACCGCGCCTCCTCGCTCGCGATGCGCATGTCACCGCACAGGGCGAGGCCAAAGCCGCCGCCAGCCGCAACGCCGTTCACCGCGATGACGACGGGGATCCGGCCCTCCACAAGGAGCTTGACGACCGCGTGCTGCTCAGCCGTGAGGTCCAAGAAGTGCTGCTCCCCGCGCTCCACGTTCGCACGCATCTCGCCAACGTCGCCGCCAGAACAGAACGCTTTTCCTGCCCCAGTGAGGACGAGCGCGCGCACGCCAGCCTCGTGCTGCAGTTCCTCCAAGCGCGAACGAAGCTCGCGCACCATCGTGAGCGTGAACGCATTGAGCGCAGCGGGCCGATCGAGCGTCACGATCGCGATCCGGTCACGACGCTCCACCACTATGTCAGGCATGGCGCCGCCCAACCAGAAGCGCTCGAATAAGCATGACCATCTCGCAACCTTCATGCCGTCGCCGCCTGGTCGTTCCTGCGGTGCCTGATACCACCCACGCCGATGAGGTGCGCATCTTGCTGGTCGATGATAACCTCGACCATGTCCAGCTCGCGATGCGCGCGCTGCGCAGCGAGAGTTCGTGGCGCGTGGAAGCCGTGCGCCTGGGCAAGGAGTGCATCGAGCGGGCGGCCGAGGAACCATTCGACTTGATCATCCTGGATTACCGATTGCCTGACATGAGCGGGATCGACGTCCTCCGCAAGATCCGCAAGACCTCGAACGTGCCCGTCATCATGATGACGTCGCAAGGCTCCGAAGAGGTCGCAATCCAAGCCCTCAAGGAAGGCGCGACCGCGTACCTCGTGAAGAACCATGACCTTGGTCGGCGCCTCTCCTTCGAGATCCGTGAGTGCATCGAGCAGTCCAAGGGCGTATGATATCATGAAGAGGTCTTGTCATGCGCGTGGATGACGTCATCGCCCGCCTGACCACGTGCGGGCTTGGCGAGAAGGAAGCGCGTGCGTTCGCCCACCTCACGCACTTGGGCGCGACGAAAGTGACCGAGGTCGCGACGGCGGCTGGACTCAAGCGCGCCGAGACGTACCAAGTGCTGGAGCGCCTCCAGAGCCGTGGCCTCGTGGAAGCGACGCTCTCGCGCCCGCGGCAGTTCACGGCCATCTCGCCAGAGCGCGCGGTAGCGACGCTGGTGGAGGAACGCGAGCAGGCCCTCCACGCCATCGAATCGATGAAGGACGACCTCGTAGCGCGCCTCGCCCGCATCGGCGGCGACGCAGCAGAAGCCGGTGCGGGGGAAGCCTTCCGCGTGTTGCACGACCGCAACCAGATCGTGGGCCAGCTCACGCGCACGCTGCGCGCGGCCACCGCTGAGCTTTGCGTCGTCGCGTCGAGCCGGAGCCTGTTCCGGCTCTTGCTCGACGAGGGGCTCGACGGCGAGTTCAGGTCAGCGCAGAAGCGCGGCGTCAACATCCGCATCCTCACGGAAGTCCTGCCCGGTCAAGAGGACCAGCTGGAGCGTCTCATCGAGTTCGCGGACGTTCGCCACCTCATGGTGCCACGGCCGCTCCGCTTTTTCATCGCTGACGAGCGGGAGATAGTGCAGTACGTGACGGCAGACCCGATGGGCGGCGCGTCCAAGGAGACCGCGCTCTGGCTGGGCGCACGCGACCACGTGCAAGCACAGCGCGCGTTCTTCGATGACCTCTGGAACGCCGCCATGGCTGGCCGCGCGCGTTTACAGGAACTTGCGACGGGCCGCGCGCCCGAGCAAGTACAAGTCGTGCAGGGGCGCTTCACGCGCTACGAGAAAGAGAAAGAAGTGCTCCTGCGCGCCCAGCGCGAGGTCGCGCTCGTGCTGCCGGGCGTGGAGGCCGCGCGATTGAAGGCGAGCGGCATCCAACGTGTTCTCGTGGCCCGATTGGCTGAGGGGACGCTCCGAGTTCGCATCCTTGCCCAACGTGGCAGCAAAGTGAGCATCCAGGGGGCTGACGTGCGCGAGGCGGACCTCGAGAACGTGCTGCCAATGGTCGTGTCGGACCACGCGGAAGGACTCCTTGTCTTCCCGGGCGCTGGTCAAGTGGGCGAATCGGTCACGGGAGTAGAAGAGTACGGCGTGTGGGTGACGCTCGCACCCACGGTCGAGAGCCTGGCCCAAGGATTCGAGGAACGCTGGAATGACGCGGCCTGATCACTCGTGCGACTTGGTGGTCGCCTTCAGCGACTCGAAGTAAGCATCGAGCGCCTCTTGCACCACGCCATGGATCTGCCGCCCCTCCATCACCTTGAACGAATGCAGCTGCAGGTGGTACTTCACGGGGATGTTGACCTTGAGCTCCTTCATCGACGGCTTCTTGACGTATTCACGGATCATCATGGCCAGTTCTTCCCATACTTAGGGGGCAGCCAAGCAGGATAGGGCGTTGTACGGACGAGGACGACAAACAAGGAGAATCGGCTTGTCGGTCGGCGTGCCATCGCGCGGATTAGTGTCGGATGGGTGCGTTCGGCCGCGTGACGGGGATGAGGGATGCATGCGGGTTCCGTGCAGTGGGGACGACCACCGAGACGGACGCGCTGGGTGCTGGTAGGGAGGTCAACGCGCCCCATGACCCTGTTCACTGAATTGTGCTCCTTTATAAGTAGTTCATTGGACGCGTCCAGTGAACAGCTTTATGCGTAAGGTGGTTCACTGAACAGTGTGGCACCGAGCGAAGTGGACCCGGGCCTTGTAGAATTCATCCTATCGAGCCTCGGCATCCCAACTGCGAAGACGCATCTTGAGGCACGAGTCGCAGGCGATGAGCGAGTCGCCATCATGGCACAAACCGAAGGACACGTCTATCTCATCGAGGTCAAGTCGGGCCTCGCTTCCAGAGATGCTGTTGCGCAACTCGCTCTCTATCGGGACTTATACGAACGCTTGCATCCACACCTGAAAGTCACCCCCGTGCTCGTTGCGCGCAGCGCGCCGGCTGCCATCCGCAGTCTGCTCCATGATATCGGTGCGCAGCTCATCGAAGCCCCGCCGAGGCTTCTCCCGATCGCAGATGTCCAATCAGGCATCACCCGCCTCACCACGGAAAAGGCGTGGAAGGTCTTCACGACGCTACTACGGCTTCGTGTCGTCAAGGGCGTCCGGCCCCTTGGGCAGGAAAGCGGCGTGAGCGCCGGGTGGGTTCACCGAACCGTCGCAGAGCTCACTGCGCGCGGAATCACAAGAAAGGGCGACGAGGGGATCTCACTCGTGAACCCGAACAAGATCCTCGACGTAGTCGCGTTCGAACGTCCGCTCAAGAGCCTTGAGACCGACGTGATCCAAACGGACTACGAAAACGCGCATGAGGCAGCAGTGGAGATCACGCGGATCCTGTCGAGGGACCGACCCGAGTTCGGCCCGATCGAGTTTGGTTTCGGAGCCCACACGGCTGCCGGCCTCTACACTGGTTATGCGCATCGTCAGGATCGCGTTGACCTCTATCTTGACGGCCCAGATTTCCGACCTTACGTAGTGGGGCCTGGTGTGGGTGGCGGCGTGCTCGTGCACGTGCTCAAGCCGGATCGGAACATCTCGGCTGGGAGCGAACTGATCGAAGGCATCAGACTGGTCTCTCGTGATATCGCGCTATTGGACGTCGCGGGGCTGGGGTTCTCTGCGCGTGACGTTGCGCTCAAGATGTTGGAGTCTTATGGTAGCAGGCAGCACGCTTGAGAAGGCAAGCTTTGTTGAACTCAAGCACATCCTCAGCCGACTCGCTGATACCAGCGCGAACAAGGAGAAGACACCCGGCGTCATCGTCGGTGGCTGGGCCGTATACGCGTTCAACCCGTACTATGGCAGCATCGATATTGATATCGTTGTTTCGGGGAAGATGCGAAAGAGCCTGAGCCACTGGCTCTGTACCAACCGGGATTTCGAGGAGCTGCAGACAAGCGAGGTCGGCTGGCAAGGAGTTCGGAAGCTGGGGCCTGGCGGGAAGTGGATCATCGCAGACTTTGGGAGTCGGAACGAAGAGTACCGTTTCGAAGGTCGAACGGAGCAATTCAACTTCAGCGAAGTCGATGGCCACACGGTAACGAAGACTATCGACGGCCAGGAGGTACTGGTCCCGGAGCGTGCGCTCCTGCTTCTCTTCAAGCTCAAAGCCGCATGGGATCGCGGCACGAGGCTCAAGGCGGGCACGAGTCCGGACCCAGACTGGGAAGCGGGGAAGCGGATCAAAGACTTCGCCGATGTTCTTGCCTTGCTTGATCCACAACGTGGCGGGAACGACATCAGCGTCAGCTATCTCGGAGAATGGTTCGCGAAGTACCCGTTCCTCGTCGGTATTCTCGATGAAGCGGGCCGAACACAGGCGGCGATCGACCGTTATGGACACCTGAGAACAACCGAGGCACGAGCTCGGGTCACGCAAGTCATTGAGCTGACAACGTAGCATCACTTGCATGCGCTCTGGCATGCGCGAGCGCGCTCACTCAGCGCGCCTAGCCCGCCCGGGCGAAAGGGTTTCGCCCCCAGGAAGGGGGTCTGGGGGTTCACCCCCAGAGTCCGTTTGCCGGTGGCATTTGGGCTGGAGGGGAGGAGTTTCGTCTCCTCCCCTCCAGACCTCCACTCTACATGGGCTCATCCGGATTCCGGACGAATTCATCTCCTCGCGGCCTGGCGGCCGCACGTCGGGTTCGTCCTCATCCGGATGACCGCGCGCGCTGAAGCGCGCGCTGCCCACTTTTCGCCCCAGCTTCCGCTGGGGCAAGAAAGTGGGCTCATCCGGATTCGAACCGGAGATCTGCGCTGTGTGAGAGCGCCGTCATAACCAGCTAGACCATGAGCCCGGTACTGGTGTCGCGCGCATGTGGGCCTCCGTATATGACCGTTTCGCGCGTCGGCTTCACAGGCTCGCGCCTTCGAGCGAGCGCGCGCAGCCGCACGTGTCGCGCGCCGCGGGCATGGCGGCGGCGGCGCGGAGCGCCACGCGGACCGCGAGCGGGGCGAGGGAGCGTGCGCCAGCACGGATCGTTTCGGCCGAGACTGGCGCGTTCGCCACGCCTGAGGCGGGGTTCGTGACGAGGCACAAGCTCGCGTAGCAGAGCCGGCGCTCGCGCGCGAGGGCGGCCTCGGGGCATCCCGTCATGCCGACGATGGTGCCGCCCAGCATGCGGAGCGCGCGCACTTCGGCCGGCGTTTCGAGGCGCGGGCCCTCCGTGGCCGCGTACACGCCATCCGGAACGATGGGCGCACCTTCAGCATGCGCGGCGTCCACGAGCGCGCGGCGCACGACGCCGCAGTAGGGCTCGCTCATGTCCACGTGCACTGGGGAATCGTCGTAGAAGCTCGCGTGGCGCGAACGCATGTCGAGGTAGTCGTGCGGCACGACGAGCATGCCCGGGGTGAGCGTGTCCGTGAGTGCCCCGACGGTGTTGAGCGCGATGACGCGTTCCACCTTGCACCGCGCGAGCGCTTCCACGTTGGCTTTGTGGTCCACGACGTGGGCCGGATGGTGCGCCGTGCCATGGCGGGGAAGGAAGAAGATCTGCGCGCCCTCGTGCAGGAATGCACTCACTTCGATCTCGCCAGAGGGCGTCTCAACGAGCACGGGTTCCGCATTGGCGGCGAGACCAGAAAGCCCGGTGCCCGTGATGATGCCGATCCGTCTCATGCTATCTTCTTATTCCTCTTCCTCGTCGCCGCCGGTGAGGTCGCTTTGGCGCCACGCTCCGACGACGTCCGAGATGCGCTTCTGGAGTTCCATCTTGCGGGCGCGGACTTCCTCGCGCACCTTCTTGAGGGGCGGGTGCAGCGCGACCAGCGTCTCGCTGTCAGCGAGGAACGAGTTGAGAGTCGCGAGTGGGTCCTCCCATGCGGCGACTTGGTCGATGGCCTTGACCTTCGTCTTGAGGGCCTCTTCGGCCATCTCGATGAAGTCCTTGCCGTAGGCCACCATGGCTTCGGCCATCTCTTTGGGGTCCGAGTCCTCAGGAAGGTCCTGGCCTTCTTGCTGAGCGAGGAACTCCATGCTCTTCTTCTCGAGCTTGCCCTTCATCTCGCGGAGCTGGTCGCGAACCGGCTTCACGGCCGGGTCGGCCGCGAGGCCCTCCGTGTCGGCAAGGAACGTGTCGAGCGCTTCTACCTGGTTGTCGATGAAGTAGAGTTGGTCCTCGCGGAGGATCTTGCGGTCCATCTCCTCCTCCGCGTTCTTCACGAACAATTGGCCATCGGTGAGCGCCCGCTGCGGGTCCATTCCATCCCTCAGGTCTGACTGCTCCGGGAGCACCCACTGCCAGCTATGAACCTTCTGCTTGGGGAATTCAGGAACACCGGGCTCATTAGTCAGGAGCGATGTGCAGGCCCCACGCACGCACGCGGGCCCCTAGCTTGGTCCGGTACGCTCGACGCGTCGCCTGAGGGCGAACGGCGCTCTCGCGCCTCGCGTCGGCGCCTCACTCGCTTCGCTCGCTCGGGAGCACCGGGCTCATAACCCGGGAGTGGTTTGCAGACGCACGCGGGCCCCTAGCTTAGTCCGGTAGAGCATCGGGCTCATAACCCGCAGGTCAGCGGTTCAAATCCGCTGGGGCCCACTTGGGAATCAGACGCCCATGCAACTCGTAGGCTGCCCACGCGAGGAGCATCGCGATGCCGATGCCGACGTACTGGAAGGGGATGACGGCCGCTGGCCACCCGAGGCTGGTCAGGACGGCGTCCGCGACCGCGCGTTCGAGTGGGAGGCCCACCATCGTGATGAGCGCCCAGCCGGGACCGAGCGAGGCGCGCACGATGGTGGCGACAAAGACCGCGAACCCGATAGCATACACCGGGTAGAGCCAGGGGAGGGCTTCCGCGAAGAGGACGAGCAGCACCGCGAGCATCACGCGCTCGACGCCATTGGCCTGCGACATGTTGCGGCCTGCGTGCCGCATGTCGGCGAGGAAGAGCAGCACGATTCCTGCGATCCCGATGGCCGTACCGTAGAAGAGCATGAGGTGCGAGAGGCTCCACGTCGTGAGGTCGATGCCGAAGGTGGCGTGCCACCACTCTGTGCGGTGGGCTGAACGTCTCGCGCAAGAAGCGGAAGTGCCAGGCGACATCCCACGATGCCCCGATGAGCTTCAGGAGGAGCCCCGCTGCCCACACCCAGTAGATTCGCCGCAGGAGGATCTACCGAGCTTGATAGCCGGCTCATGAGTTAGGAACGCGACGCCGGGCCGCGGCAGCGACCCCCGCCAATGGAAAGCGTTCAAGTACAGTGGGGGGTCTGTTATCAGGCATGAGCGAGAAGGCCATCCTTCTGACGCTCGCCGAGTTGGACCGCTGGAAGGAGCGGGAAGCCCAGCTTCGCGCTGAATTGGAGAAGGTCGAGCGCCAAGTCGCTTACTATGAAGCGCTGGCGCAGGACATGAAAAAGGAAGTGCGCCCCGCGCGCCTCTCTGACCTCTTCCGTGCGTTCCTCCGCGTGTGAGGCACTCAAGCTCCGTCTGCACCCTCTTCGAGGAGCTTCACGATGGCTTCGGCCGTCTCGCCGCCTGAGCTGTTGAGCGCCGCGACAGCTTGCCCGCGCGAGACCTTGGCTTGCGCCATCACGAGCTTGACGTCATCTTCCGTATAGACGGGCGTCGCGGGATCGGCGGACTTGGCGGGCACAGCAGGCGCCTTGTCGCGCGGCTTCTCTTGCGGCGTTCCAGTCAACTGCCAGCTCGTGGAGCCTTGCGCCGTGACCTTCTGCACGGAGGCGTCCGTGAACACGATCGTCTTGGTGGCCGTCCGGATGATGACCTCTTCCACGTCGTCCACGTCGTCCATCTCGATGCCCATCTGGCGCATCATCTGCTGGATCTTCTTGGGGCTCATCCCGCGTCCGCCCATGCCCGGGAACATCGTTCCGCCGAGCCCGGCCGGCAACATAACAGTTCCGGTAACTGGTCACGTTCCTGGCAGTCTCTCGTGGCCGATGGCCGCGCCGGCGAATTCGAAGAACGACGTCTCGCGTAGCTTCGCGGTCTGAGC
>JBAZZN010000100.1:0-8731 GCA_041658815.1 Thermoplasmatota archaeon | reverse complement strand
GACCACGGCCGAGAGCGGAGCCCTTCCGTCATGAATGTTTTCGGTCGCGGGGCCCCGGGTCACAACTCCTCCCTTGGGATCGAGGCACAGGTGCGCGCGTGTGAACCACGCTAAGAAGCAAAGAACCCAAGAAGCCAAGCCGGCTGTCAGATCGCCCGGCGTCTTGGCTTCTTGGAGTATTGGCTTCTTGGCGTTGATCAGGAGCCGTCACAAGCAGAACAAGCCGGGATCCCGTGAGTTGGACTCTCACGTTCCCTGGGGAGGTTTGCGCCCCGGGGCCCGGTCGCGGCGGCCTGCGTCGCTCATCTTATACGTCGGTCTGCGGTCGTGCGGAGCGTGGCTCCCGTCCCGCGCGCCGCCATCGGCTTTGGCTTCGTTGCCCTCGCCCAGTTCATCTACTTCGTCGGCGCCCTGGGCTTTGGCGGCTTCGGCTTCGGCTCGTTCCTCACGCTCGCCATCCTCGCGTGCCTGGTCGCGTGCATCACAGGTGAGATCGTGGGGAAGCGCGAATGGACCGGTTGGGGGCTTGGGATCATGGCGCTCGCACAGTCGTTCGACTACGTCCGAGGCCTGGGTGACCTGAACATCTTCTTCTTTGGGTTCACGCTCGTCATGGCGGGAAGCGTCATCGTGGCGCTTGGCGCTTGGCGCTGGGCGCAGGACGGCCCGGACGCGCCACGCCCCGCTGCGTTCCGTCTGGGCGCGTGGCTGGGCGTTGTCGGCGGGGGCGCCTACGTGATGGGCAACGTCACGGGGGACTTCGGCATCTTCGGTGCGGGCGCCATCGCGCAGGTCATCGGGTGGAGCCTCGTGGCTCGCGCGCCGCCTTGATGGCCCTGCGGCTCACTCGAAGGAAAGCAACGGTGCGAGCTGCTGGGCGACTTGTGGGTCGTCCAGCGCTCCCTCCACTTCCCCAGCGTTCTTGTACGGCCGCTTGAGGCTCAAACGCACCGCACGCTTCTTCCCCACGCCAGGCAGCGCTTCCAGCTCCCTCAGCTTGGCCTTGTTCACTGCGAATGGCACCGCGACACCAGTCAGCGAGCGGAAGCCGTGATCCGTGATGGCGACATCCACCCACGAGTCGAGCGGCACCTCGTAAGGGATCCCGATGAGCATCGCGTACGTGCCGATGGGGCGCCCGAACGTCGTGTGCCCGTCACGCTGTTCCATGAAGATGCGCTTGAGGCGCGTGCCCAGAGGGAACATCTCCTTGAGCAATGGCCGGTCGATCTCCTCGCGCACGAAGCGCTTGAAGTCGAGGAACAGCTTCTGGTCCACGTGCGGCGCTTCCGCGCCGTTCACGACGACCTTCCGGATGTTGATGCGGCGCGTCCAGAGACCACGCTTGCGGTACTCGCGCAAGAACCGCTTGTTCAGCTCGTAGCTGCCAGACGACTCACCTGGCAAGCCGGCGATGAAGTTGAGGCCAGGCAAGAACGCGGGGAACCCGTTGGCTCCCCGCACCCTACCGTACTGGTTGATGATGTCAGCGGCGGTGAAGACCGTCTCCGCGTCGGCGTTGAGGTTGTTGGCGTCTTTGACGGCAGGATCCGCGCTTTCGAGGCCGAAGGCCGCGACGTTGCCGTCGGTCATGTACTGCACGACGAGTTTCGTGACCTCGCGGCTCGCTTCTGGGTTCGCGGCCACGACGGCCGGGTCCACGTTGTCCAAGTGAAGCGTATGCAGGTCCGGGCACGCTGCGTGGATGCCCCTGAGGAGCGCCTCGATCGCGGTCGGGTCCGGCTCGGGCGTGGGCGTCTCACCGAGCCCCTTCGCGTGATAGCTGTAGAAGCACGCTTGGCCCCCGACGCGGAAGTTGCGCACGCCCTCGCGCGCGAGCGCAGCGACCTCAGCGACCACGTCTTCGACTGGCCGGAAGGCGGGCTTGCCCTCCTTGGGCTCCATGCAGAAGGCACAGCCGCCGTTCACGTAGCGCACGCAGCCGTGGTACGTGTCCAGCTCGCATGTGAGCGGCTGCGGGTGGTCCGGGTGCTCGCGCACGACGAACGCGCCGCGCACGCTCCAGTCCCGCCACTCGGCGAATGAGCGCTTGCGGTTGCCGCCGATGCTGCGGCTCGTGAGAGCACCGGTCATCAGGTCGTGCAGCATCGCATCGACGTGCAGCCGCGCGCGGTACGTGAAGACGCGGTCAAGCTCGTCCTTCCCCGCGGGCGGGAGGCCGCCCCCCCGGCCAAAGCCGTAAAGCGCCGAGCTACCACCGATCATCGTCTCGCCAGGCACGAGGCGGACGATGTCTTGTGCCTCACGCAAGGAGATGGGCGTGCCGCGCAGGTACTTGCCAGGCACGAGCGCGCCAGCTATCATCACGAGGACGTCGGCCGTGCTCACGAGCGCGTTCTTGGGACTGCCGCGGCGCCACTCGTCGATGGTGAGGTAGCCCACTTCCGCGTCTGGGTCAGCGGCCGTTGCCGCCCCCGCCAAGTACCTGGCGTGCGGGCTCAAGTAGGGGGGCACACCGAAGTTGGCGGGCTCATCCACAAAGCCATCGAAGATGACGATGCGGCGAGCCATGGAGAACGACGAGGCGCCGCCGATGATAAATCTTGGCAGGACGACGCTTTTCGACGCTATGCTTCGCTGGGGAGGCCACTGAGGAGTGAGGCAACCGCGATGCGGCGTGCCTGGTACGACAGCGAGGCGATCCGCTTCAAGCCATCTTGGTACGCTCGTTGCTCCTCAGGTTTTCGGTCGAGGTGCTTCGAACGATTATAGAACGTGCGGACATCCCTGATGATCTCCACAGGGATTGACGTGCGGGCGGCCACCTCGCGATCCAGATCGTCTCCTGCAAGCTCGGCACCCTCTAGGGTGATGGCGAGCGAGAAAGTCTCGGCGTATCGAGCAACTGTCGTCTCGTGATCGAGGCTGTTGCACCCATCTGTGAACCGGTCCACGGCCTTCGATAGGTTGTGGTGGGTCACTGGGTCCCTCCGGAGCTTCTCGAGTCGCTGATAAGCGGAAAGCACTTGATCTGCGTTGATCGGCACTCGAGTAGAAAGTCGGGCGCTCACAAAGTCGCGCAATCGGATCGTTTCCGTCGCGCGAATCGTCACGTTCCCCTCGCTGTCAGTTTCGATGATGGGTGGTTCGCGAGCTTCCCCCGCGCTCAGGGGGAAAGTGGCGAATGTCCGACCCTCCAAGGTGAACACAGCACGAGCACTCGCGAGGTTGAGCGCGATGACCACGTCGCTGAGCGCGCGCTCAACATCGGTCTCTGGGGCCGCCGGGGCGATCCCAAGCCGACCAAGGTCGTGGACGAACATCTCGTAGGTCGTGCCACCATTCAACTCCCGCTTCCGGAAGCCGATCCACGACGAGTCGCCGGTGAGTTCGATGTCAAGATCAACGAGCAACTCCTGGTCGTGTCGCTTGTAGGGGAGGTTGTCCCCAAGGTGGACATGAACCGGGACCGTCGCCGTCGTCATGGATCATGTTCAAGGGCTTCCTACTGAAAGCCCTTCGCCTGGGTCATCGCCGAAAGTGAACGTACTTGCCGCCGGTTGCGATCCTCATGGCGGCCGTGTTCGTGTTCACGAGCTGTTGATCGAGACGCCCTGAGGGGCCCTACGTTGCAGAGATGATCGGCTGCGCGCCGCGGTCGCTCGTGAGGACGATGAGGAGGCTGCGCACCATGTCCGAGCGTTGTGCCTCGGTCATGCCCGTGAGCGTGCCGGTGCGTTCGAGCGTCTTGATGACGTCCTCCACCATGCCAGCGGCGCCTTCCACGATGCGTCGCCTCGCGGCGAGGATCGCCGTGGCCTGTTGGCGCTGGAGCATGGCGCCCGCGATCTCGGGTGCGTATGCAAGGTGCGAGAGGCGCGCATCCGTGATATCGATGCCTGCGAGCGTCAGGCGGTCCTGGAGTTCGCGCTTGAGGTCGTTGATGACCTCGTCAGCGTTCGCCCGCAGCGATGCCGCGTCGGGGTGAAGCGTGATATCGTACGGGTACTTGCTCGCGACGTGGCGCAGCGCGGTCTCTGCCTGGATCTGGATGAACTGGGTGTAGTTCTCGACGTCGAAGCTCGCGCGCGCCGTATCGACCACCCGCCACGCGACGACGGCCGCGATCTCTATGGGGTTCCCGTCAAGATCGTTGACCTTGAGTTGGGGTGTGTTGAAGTTGTGGATCCGCAGGCTCAGCGGGCGCTTGTCCGCGAAGGGGTTCGTCCAGTACCAGCCCGCCTCGCGGACGGTGCCACAGTACTTCCCGAAGATGACGAGCACTTCGCCCTCGTTGGGCTGGAGGATGAAGAGGCCGCGCGCAAAGAAGAGCGCGAGCAGCGCGAGGACTCCGCCCACGATGAAGCCTATGGGCGAGCCGGTCACGGCGCCCAGGAAGACGATGATGCCGACGCCGACGAGGAATGCGGCAATGATGGCGGCGAGCATCCATCCGCCCGAGAGACCCAAGCCACGGGTCTCTCGGCTCGTGAGCGCAGCGACAGGAGCGTTCATCGCGAGAGGCAAGGATGCGCCCGGGTTTGGATTTGGCGGAACGTCACGCCATGTCCAGCGGTCGCGTCGTGCCGTCCTCGAGCAGTTGCTCGATCTTGCCCTCGGCCGCATCTAGGCGCGTGCGGAGCTTCCGCGTGAGGGCGACGCCTTCTTCGAATCGTTTGAGCGCGTCGTCGAGGTCCAGCTTGCCGCTCTCCAAGTCGCGGATGGCCTTCTCCAGTTGCTTGAGTTCTTCCGCGAACGGGACTTCGGCTTGGGCTGTTCTCGTCAGGGTGATCCTTCCTTCTTTGATGACCTTGTGACCTTCGCGTCCAGCGAGCCGTCCGCGAGGTGAACAGTGATTCCGGCGCCCGCAGGCGCTTTCGTGTAGCTGCGCACGACCTTGCCGTCCGCGCCCTTCACGACGCTGAAGCCCCGAGCTAGCGTAGCGAGCGGCGAGAGCGCGTCGAGGCGTGCGACGTTCACGGCAAGCAACTCGCGTTCGCGCAGGATGGCGCGCTTCACGCCTTCGTGGCTGCGGGAGGCGAGGTCGTCCAGGCGCTGGCGCAAGTCGGGTACGAGGCGTTCGAGCACGCCGGCCATGCGCGCGTCCGCGTCGTCCAAGTTCGCCACGATCTCATCGGCGTCGGGCACGATGATCTCGGCCGCGTTGCTTGGCGTGGCCGCGCGCAGGTCCGCCGCGAGGTCCGAGAGGGTGAAGTCCGTCTCGTGGCCGACGGCGGAGACGACAGGCATATGCGAAGCTGCGATCGCGCGGACCACGACCTCCTCGTTGAAGGCCCACAGGTCCTCGATGCTGCCACCCCCACGGCCAACGATCATGACCTCACAGTCCGTCGCGTTGAGGCGGCTGATGGCGTTGGCGATCTCTGACGCTGCGCCATCGCCCTGCACGCGTGCTGGTGATATCAAGAGCTGGATGCCTGGGTTGCGCTCGACGGCCACGCGGATGATGTCACGGAGCGCGGCCGCGCCGAGGCTCGTGACGACACCGACGCGGCGGGGGTACTGCGGGAGCGAGCGCTTGCGGGATTGGTCGAAGAGTCCCTCAGCGGCGAGGCGGCGCTTGAGCTGCTCGAAGGCGACTTGGAGCGCGCCAGCGCCCACGGGGCGCATGTCCTTTGCAACGATCTGGAGCGTGCTTCGCGCCGAATAGACGGCGACCTTGCCGCGGACAAGGACCTCCATGCCGTCCTCAGGCCGGAACCTCATGAGGCGGTTCGAGCCAGCGAACATGGCGACGTTGAGCACCGCGTTCTCGTCCTTGAGGTCGAAGTACCAGTGGCCAGACGAGGCGGGCCGGAAGCCACTGACCTCGCCTCGCACCCAAACGTCCGCGAAGCGCGGCTCGTCCAGCGTCGCGTTCACTGCAGCGATGAGCGCGGAGACAGGAAGTGCCAGCGGCTGGTCAGCAGCCCCAGTGGCCGGGGACGCCGCGACGACCTTCTCCTCGGGGAGGAAGGCGTTCAGCCGTGTGTCTCGGGGACGCACGGGAACACGGAGCCGCCGTGCGGCTTAAGCTGCTTTGGGTGGGGTGAGCCGATGGTTCACGGCTCGTCGTCCTCGCTCGTTCGCGCCGGCGGCACGCCAGTCGTCGCATCGATGGGCGCGTCCCACCCTTCCTGCGGCGGCTGCTTCTTCTTGCCCTTCTTCTTGTTGGGCTGCACGAGGCGTGCGCCGCACTCGGGGCAGAAGCGCGTGCCCTCCATCAACTCGACGCCGCACTTGGGGCACAACACGAGCTTCTCTTCCGCGATGAGGTCCGCGCCGCAGTGCTCGCAGAACTCGCTGTACCGGTTCACGGGCCCATTGCAGAAGCGACACTTGAGCGAGTAGTCCGGCACGAGGCCATAGCGGTGCACGTTCTGCAAGTACACGAGGAAAACGATGATGGACGCGCCAAACGCAAGGAAGAGACCAGCTTGTGCGCCCGCGCCGAGGGGTTGTTGGCCCGAGTAGGCGAGGTAGGAACGATAGCCAACGAGCGCGATGAAGGCGCCGTAGGCCAGCTGGAACCAGCGGATGTTTCGGGTGAGGGGCAGCTTCTCGACCAAAAGATTGGCCTGGGAGGGTTTACCCCCTGGAGTCTCGTCAAGGTTTCGAAGGGTCTCGCCTGGAGGGGAAGGCCTTCACGAAGGCCTCTACGGCGGAGATACGCATCTGATCCTCGGTGTGCTGGCGGTCCATCTCGTCCCACGAGCGTTGCAGCTCGTTGAGGCGGTGCTCGTTCTCCGCGTTCAACCGCGATATCTCTGCGTGCGTCTGCTGGAGTTGCTCGTTACGCGCGACCTCCGCGCGGTTGCGCTCGTGGAGTTGCTCGTACGAGACCTGGAGGTCCGCGTAGGTCTCCGTCAGGCGCCTGACCTCGCTTGTGGCCTCGTCAAGGCGGCCTTCGAGGTCGCGGATAGCGGCGCTGAAGGTGTCGGCCACGCGCGGAACTTCCTTGGTGAAGAGGGTCTCCATTTGGCCAAGGACGGCCTGCGCCATGCGATGCGCTTCAGCGGTGGCTTGGGTCAAGTCTTGGGAGTGGTCGTTTTGCACGCGGCATGCACCGCTGCCCCGTTTGTCAGGCCACAGTAGTTAATGGCTCGTCGAGTCCGCCATGGGCCCTGGTCCCCTCATGCCCTTTCTTGGCCCATGCGGCTGGGCTGCGGACCCCGTTGGCCTTGGTACTTGCTCTTCCGCGTGGGGTGGCCGTATGGCCGGTCAGCCGCGCTTGTCATCTGGTGAAGCGCGATCTGGGACACGCGCATGCGAGGGTGAAGAGCGACGGGGACGCGACCCAAGTTCGACAACTCCAGCGTTATGTGCCCCTCGAAGCCGGGATCGATGAAGCCTGCCGTGGCGTGCACGACGACGGCGAGGCGGCCCAGGGACGATCTCCCCTCGACCTTCGCCACGAGGTCCGCGGGGATCCGCACGCGCTCGAGCGTGCTGCCCAGCGTGAACTCGCCAGGGTGCATGATGAAGACGCCATCATCCGCGATGGTGATGCGCTCCGTGAGGTCAGACGACTGGGGGTCGCGGGGGTCGATGAATGGGATGTGCGGGTTGCGGAACACCAGGAACTCGTGGCCTAGTCGCAGGTCGATGGAGGCTGGCTGGACCTGCACGTCGGGGTCGTCAAGGGGGTCCACGACCAAGTCGCCCTTCTTGAGACGCGCCAGGATATCTCGGTCGGACAGGATCACGGAGCAGGAGAAGCGCTAGCGAGCCCTTGAGCGTTGGGGGCGGATCCCTCCGGCGTTTGAGCCTTCTTGGCGCGAGGTTTGCGTGCCGGAGTGTCACCGACCGCATTGGCCTTGCGCGGCTGGGCGCGTGGCTTGGGCGGAAGATCGAGGCGCTTGGACTGGTCTTGGTCGTGCGCGTGGGCTTGCGTCACGCTAGCGTGCTCTTCCTTCAGCTTCTCGTGCTCCGAGTGGAGCTTCGATAGGGAACTTTGCGTCTCGTCGAGGACACGCGTCAGTTCCGCGATGCGCATGAGGAGAGGTTCTTCCACGTCGTGGCGGATCTCTTCTAGGATCGTTTGGCCATCGTCGTTTGCGGTCCACGCGGGGTCAGTCGCGTTGGGCGCCTGCTGTGGGGGGGCCTTGCGCAGGGGTCTCACCATCCAACGACTCTTGGAGGAAGTTGACTTGAACCTGGCTGGACCGGCATTAGTGGACTATCGCACCACCTGCGCCTCAGAGCGCTTCGAGCGCGCGTTTCAGCTCGCGCAGCGCCTCGGACTTGCGGGTGTGCTCCTGCCGCATGCTCTCGTGCTCCGCTCGTGCGCTCGCGAGCTCCAGGTCTGCTTGGACGAGGCGTGCCTCCGTCTGCCGGAGGATCGCTCCGAAGGAGCTCTCGAGGCGGTCCATTTCGTGCTGGAATGAGGTCTCTAGGGAGCGGCGCACGTCGGCAAGCGCACCCAGGATATCACAGTCCGCGAGGTCACTATCCCCGCTCATGTCGGGCAATCCATCGATCAACTCGTCTGGGATGTCGTCCGTCGCGGGAGCGGTCAAGGAGCGTCCAACCTCCGTCGAAGCTGGGCCATCAAGCTGAAGATCGGGTCCGCGCGCAGCGTCCCCGTCTCGGCCCTCATGCGTTGGGCGTCCGCACGCGTCGTCGCGACGCGTGCTTGTACGTTGGCGATGCGTTGCACGAGCATCTGTTCGAGCCGCTCGGACTCCCGCTGCAAACGCATCGTGACTTCGCTGCGCACCGCTTCGAGGAGCGCGTGCGCTTCGGCTGCGGGGTCCGTTTCGACGTCCTG
>JBAZZN010000099.1:0-8810 GCA_041658815.1 Thermoplasmatota archaeon | reverse complement strand
TGACGTCGCCCTTCTTCTCGAGCAGTTGCTCGAGCTCGAGGTTGTGGTCGAAATGATCCTCGATGGCCCGCTTGCCCCGGCCCGTGATGATGAGGATGTCCGTGATGCCGCTCTCGACCGCCTCCTCGACCACGTACTGGATGGCTGGCTTGTCCACAAGGGGAAGCATCTCCTTGGGCGAGTTCTTCGTCGCCGGAAGGAAGCGCGTGCCCAAACCCGCGGCGGGAATGACGGCCTTCACAGCCGTTGCATCCTATCGCGCACGATAAAGGGGACGGGATAAGCCTGGCCCGCGCAGCGTCCACAAGCATTCATGGCCATCTTCCTCTTCCATGCTTCCAATGGCGCACATCCGCGTTCTTGGCGCCGGCTACGTCGGCCTTTGCACGGGCCTCGTCTTCTCGGAACTTGGCCACGCCGTGACGTTCGTGGATGTGGACCCAGCGAAGCTGGAGACGATCAGGAGAGGCCGCGCTCCATTCCACGAGCCCGGCCTGGATGGACTCCTCGGAAAGCTCGCAACCCGGATCGCGACCGCATCGGCCATCGAGACCACTCTTCCAAGTGAGTTCACTTTCCTTTGCGTGGGGACGCCTCAGGGGAAGGATGGCAGCATCGACCTCACCTTCATCAAGGAGGCGTCCGCCGCGATCGGCCGGACTCTCATCGGGGCTCCCCGAGGCCACATCATCGTGGTGAAGAGCACGGTGGTGCCGGGGACCGCGGAGGACGTCATCGAGAGCGGGATCCAGAATGCGTCAGGGCTCCAACCGGGCCGCGACTTCCACGTCGTCTCCAATCCGGAATTCCTCAAGGAGGGAAGCGCGCTCGCGGACGCCATGCGCCCAGACCGCATCGTGATCGGGGCGCGGGCGGAGGGCCCGGCCAAGGCCGTCGCGGCGCTCTACGATGGGCTTCCGGGGCAGCGCATCTTCGTCACGCCGTGCGCCGCCGAGATGATCAAGTACGCATCCAACGCGTTCCTCGCGGCGAAGGTCGCTTTGAGCAACGAGGTCGCGAACATCTGCGCGGCGGCGGACGTCGATTGGTGCGACGTCGCCCCGGCCGTCGGCGCCGACGCGCGGATCGGCCCGCTCTTCCTCCGAGCTGGCGCGGGTTTTGGGGGCTCATGCTTCCCCAAGGACGTGGCTGCGCTCCGAAGTTTCGCGGAAGAGAACGGCGTGACGTCACCACTGCTCGATGCCGTGCTCACCCAGAACAAGGAGCAGCCTCGCGCCGTGATCAGGATGCTGATGGACGAATTGGGGCCCCTCCGTGGCAAGCGCATCGCGCTTCTTGGCCTCGCCTTCAAGCCCGAGACGGATGATGTGCGCGAGTCTCGGGCGTTCGATCTGTGGCGCTTGCTCCGTGAGGAGGGCGCGGAAGTCATTTGCCATGATCCGATGGCCGCGGCGAACTTCGCACGGATCGCTCCCGGGGCCACCATCGTCGCGACCCTCGCCGGGACGTTGGACGGTGCGGACGCTGTCGTCGTCCAGACCGAGTGGACCGAGTACCGAGGGATAGACGCTGCCACGTTTCGTGCGCAGCTCCCGGCTCCCCACGTCGTCATCGATGGTCGACGAACGTTCTCTCCGGAAGCCATGGCGGCCGCAGGGGTCCGGTATCGTGCCATCGGTTTGGGCACTCGTCAACCACCTCATAGGCGCAGCGACAACGCCAAGTAGCCTTTCGGGAGTCGTCTATCGATGCGAGGCGTGATTCTCTCCGCCGGCGAGGGCAGTCGTCTTCGCCCCTTCACCTCGGACAAGCCCAAGCCAATGGTCTGCGCGGCGAACAAGCCCATCATGCAACACGCCGTCGAGGCGCTCGTCGCGAACGGCATCAAAGATATCGTCATCGTGGCCGGCTATCATCGTGAGCGCATCCAATCGCACTTTGGGGATGGCAAGAAGTTCGGCGCGCGCGTCACGTACGCGTTCCAGGATGTCCTCTCATCCACTGCTCGCGCCCTCGCCACGGCTCCGGCGCCCAGAGAGCCATTCCTCGTGCTCTCTGGCGACAACGTGGTGGATGCCGCGCTCGTCAAGTCATTGCTTGGCGCTCCCGGCGCGGGCCCCGCACTCGCCATCCACCGGTCTGACCACCCGCACCGCTATGGCGTCATCACGCTGGATGGCTCAAGAGTACAGGCCGTCGTCGAGAAACCCCGCGACCCCCAAAGTGAGTGGGTCAACACTGGCGTCTATCGCCTGACGCCAGAGTTCCACGCTCGCGCCACGAAGGCGACCGAACAGCCATTCGAGCACCCCCCGGGGCTTCCCGACCTGCTCCAAGCCGCCATCGACGAGGGAGTCCGCGTCGAAGCCGTCAAGACCGATGCCCTCTGGTCCGACGCCGTGTACCCGTGGGACCTCCTGCGTGTCCATGCGGACATCCTTCGGAACGGTCGCACGAGCCAGCCCGTATTCCCGGGTGTGCACGTCGAGCAGCCCGTGCTCGTTGGAGAGGGCGCCAGCATCGGGCCGGGCACGATCCTGAACGTGGGCACCTGCATAGGCAACAACGTGAACATCGGGCCCAACTGTGTTCTTGAGAACTGCGTCATCTATGACGACGTACAGATCGGCGCCTCCAGCATCCTTCGCAACACCATCATCGGCGAGGGCACACGCATCGCGCCACGCTTCACCGCTATCTCGGACGCTTGCGATATCAGAACGACCGACGGGTGGCACCACCTTGACGACTTCGGCAGCATCATCGGCGAGGACGCCAGGATCGGCGGCAACGTCGTCCTCCTCCCCGGAACGGTCCTGGGGAACCGAGCCCGCGTCGCGCACGCAAAGACCGTGCACGGCAACATCGAGGACAACGCAAGCGTGGTGTGAGCGGGCTCTCGCGCACTCGCCGTCACTTGCGTCAGCCGCCACGAGATCGATCAACCGGCCCCAGACGAGGCCGCCGCGGCGACAAAGAAGCGAACGCGCCGCGAGGCCAGCGCGCAGGGCCAAAGCGCGTAACTTTAAGGTCCAGGTTCCATCGAACGTCGTGGACGCCAAGCGCCTCCGACGCTACGTGGAGAAGCTCGCCCACGCGGAGGACCGTCTCTCACGCTACGAGTCCTGGCGCATCGGCGCTCTAACTGATCTGCGTGACAGGCTCGCGTCATACAAGGCCCTACAAGAGGTGGCCGAGTCGATGTCGGACGTCGCCGCGATGTTCGCGGTCGATGCGAAGCAGACCGTCAAGGACGACCGCATGAACTTCAAACTCATGGCGGAGAGACGCGTATTCTCGGCCAACGTCGCCGCGCAACTCGCGGAGCTCAGCGGCCTCCGAAACGTCCTTGTCCACGAGTATGACGGGATCGACGACGCTCGCGCATTCGCCTCGGCGGCCGAGCTCGTGCCGGGGATACGTTCTGCCATCGAGGAGGTGCGCGCCTGGCTCTCGAAGAGCGGATAGGCGAGATCCTCGCCCCAGCGAAGGGTCACGCGGCGGCGTTCTTCTTGTGGGGAAGCCACGCAAGGGGCGAAGCGCATTCCCGTTCTGATATCGACGTCTGTGTCGTCGCCGGTCCTGACGCGGACGTGACGGCGCTCCAGCGCCTGCTGTGGCGGGAGATATCATCAGAAGGCGACAAGCTCGACGTGAAGATCTTCGAGGACTTGCCGCTCTACCTCAAGGGCGAGGTCCTCGACGAGGGCATCCTGATCTGGGCACAGGACACGGCTGGGCTGGAGGACTACCTCTGGCGCTATCGGAAACTGTGGCGCGACGCGCGCCACCGCCACGACGTCAGCGCTGAAGAGATCCGCCGCGCGCTCGCGGGATGAGAGAGTTTGCGCTCCATCGCAATGAACGCGAGGCCGAGCGTCTTCCCAGCCTCGCTTGACCTATGTCGCAGCCACCATGCCATCCGAGTGGTCGTGGTCCTCCGCCGGCACTTGTTGCTCGTGGCATTCGGGCCGCTGCGCGGGGCGGCTTCCGTGGACCCGCGGTGCCCGCGTACCATCCTCCGGCGTCCACGGGCGCCACGGGCACCGCGGGGGCAGCGCCGCAGGCAATACGCCCAGGAACGATTGGCAAGGGACGAGCAGGAACGGGCCGTCATTATCGGTCAAGTCAGACTTGGCCTTCCCGAGGTTTTCATCGCAGTCACTCCGCTCAACCCAACACCCGCCTCATTCCACCGCATGATATCTCCACTTTCCGCCGTGAAAACGCGTGCTCGGCACGCGTCGATTCGCATGTCGCCGACCCTTTGCGATAACGCTTTATATGGGCCGACGTTTCGCCGCTCCAACGGAGACCCCAGCTCTCTCACTGACGGCTGGGCATGATCCGCGAAATGGGACGAGTTTCGTACATCATGGAGGAATCCATACATGGATGCAATCACTAAACAACAAACACTCACCGGCGTCCTCGTGACGCTCCTCGTGGGAAGCGCCTTCGCTGGCGTCGTCATCCCGACGGCCCAAGCTGGCGCCTTCACCACGGGTGCCACGGACGCGATCCTTGACGGCGGCGACCCGCAGAGCGTCGTCTTCAATGGAACGACGTACACGAACACCTCGCTGATCATCGCGCCATCGAGCGGTGGGATCACGTACAACACCACGTACGACCTCGTCATCACGAACATCTCGACGACGGGCTCGCTCCCAAGCGGCTACGCCTACACCACGACGACGACGGGCCTCTACTTGCTGCGCCCTGACTTCACCTGTCAGACTACGCCCTGCAACACGCGCCCGACGACCCTCGACGGGACCGGCGGCAACCACCCCAGCGGCAATGTCAACGTGACGTTCCCTGCGTTCACGCCGGACGCCGCGGGCCTCTGGACGCTGCGCGACGCGACCAACACGACGGTCACCCGCATCTTCGTCATGCCGGCCTCCGTTCTCACGGTCGCGCTCTCGGCGAGCGCGTTCTCGGCTGGCTCGAGCGCGCAAGCGTTCACCATCACGGTGTCCCCCGTCACCACGGGCCAGACGGTCGTCATCAACAGCACGTCGCTCCTTGACGCGCAGACGATCGGCGGCACCGCCGCTGGCACGGCGAGCTACACGTTCGTAGGCCCCCTCGCGCAGGCAGGCACCTTCACGGTGTACGCGACGCGTGAGATCTACAATGCGACCAACGAGTTCGCAGCGGCCTCCGGCCTGCCCACGCACCGTGAGGCACCTGAGCTCCAGGGTACCGCGAACCTCGTCGTGGGCGGCGCTGCCCTCGCGGTCACGGCCGTTGACAAGACGGTCCGCAGCGGCTTCACGGAGAACGCGTCGTTCGACATCCAGTACCCCAATGGCACGTACGTCTTCGCGAACGCCGTTGGCTCGGGCAGCACGCTCAACCTTGGCTTCATCTACGCGAACATATCGATCACGACGCCAACGGCTAGCAAACTCTGGTACAACGTCAGCAGCAACGCGACGGGCCTCTCGTCCTCTACAAGCGCCTGCGCGCCGACGACGTTCGTCCAGGACCCAGTCGCCGCACTCGGCGCAGACATCCACAACTCGTCCCTCATCGCTTACGCGGCCCTCCCAGGCTTCTGCACCGGCAACACGACGGCGCAAGCCCTTGCTGGAGGCGTCTGGCAGTTCAGTGATGGCGGCCGTCTGTACTTCCGCCCTGCTTCCACGTGGAACGGCGGCACATACACGATCAGCGTCGTCGTCAACACGGCTGGTAGCCTAACGGCTGGCAGCGGCCCAGAATTCTCGGGCTCGACGACGCTCACGACGACCGCGCCAGCGACGATCAACCTGAAGGTCCTCAATGCGACGCCAGGCGGCGCAGGCGAGGAGCTCAAGAACCTAACGGGGCAATCGATCACGTTCGTGTCTGGCGTCCCCACTTTCGGCACCTGCACGGCAGGCGACACGCTCGTGACCCCATGCGCAGGCTACGCGCTCTCGCTGCAGATCCTCGGACCCACGGCGACGACGTATCCGACCTCCGCTGCACCTGACACCTTCGTGGCGGCCAACGTGTCCGTGAGCGGCGACATCCTGCCGCTGCCCACGGGTTCGATCGTCCCGGTTGTCTCGTCTGGCAACGTGGTCAGCGTCTCAATCAACAACGTGATCCCCACGAGCGTCAACGGCCAAGTCACAATGGTCGTGACGTGGGCCGGCACGACGGGCACCATCACGCTGCCCATCGTGAAGGGCGCCGTGAGCACGGCGAACGTCGGCGAGATCACTGTTGACTCGACGTCCACAGTGACGATCACGCTGAAGGACAAGTTCGGCAACATCGCGCCCCACGGCCAGGTCTTCCTGGTCAATCTGAACGGCGGCCTCTACTCTGGCGTCGGCCCTGCCTCCGTCAACGGTACCGGCGACGTCGGCGTCGGCGGCAGCGGTCAGTACACGTTCAACATCAAGCCGACCGCCGTGGGCAACCTCGTTGCCTTCGGCATCATCGGTAGCATCGAGAACGGCGTTGACAACCGCAACTACACGTACGTGAACGTCCGCGTCGTGCCCGCGCACGACGTCACGACGACGCTCTCCGCCACAAGCACGATGGCGTCGAAGACGACGGCGCTCTTCATCAACGCGACCACGAGCGATGGCGTCGGCCTCGCGACGACTGGCGCGTCCGCGGTGAAGATCTACTTCCTCACGGACAAGCAGTACTCGGACTTCCAGGCCAACGGCAGCAACTCGCTGCCCCAGACCCTGGCGACCGCTTGCTGCTACCCAGTCGCTGCGGGCAACAACTTCGGCACCGTGTCCCTCGGGACGTTCAGTACGGCCGGGTTCAACCTGAACGTGACGCTCCTGAACGGCACATACCACGTGTACATCGCGTCCACGGACGGCAAGCACGACAACAACCAGAGCGTGCCAACGTTCACGGTGAACAAGTTCCACGCCGTGTTCACGCCCGCCCAGATCGCGAACAACCCGAACGTGCAGTCCAACCAGGCCATCAACGTCACCATCACGGGTGCCGGCAATGACTGGTGGAACGGTACGCTCAACCTGAACACGACGAACACGAACGCGCTCCACCTTGGCAACTTGACTTGCCTCGCGACTGGCGCGAGCGTGACGACCTGCACTACGACCGTCGCGACGGCCATCACCATCACGAACGGTGGCGGCAGCTTCATCGCGACTGGCAAGGACATCGGCGCGATTAACTTCGACTTCGACCCCGCGGGCTCCACCGCGGCGCCGGCTCAGAGCCCCGTCGACACGCAGTTCCAGATCGTCGGACCCAACGTCGTTGTGTCGCCTGACCGCGTCCCAGTCGGTACGCCGACGACGGTCTCGGTCACCGTGAAATCGCTAAACGGCACAGGTCTCGCGGACATCTGGGTCACTATGTGTGGCTCCCCGATCGTCACGAACGGAAGCTGCACTGGCGGAGTCCTCACGGACGCCAACGGCTTCGCTCAAGTCGGCTTCGTGCCACAGACGAACGGCATCATCAACCTGTACGTGAACAACGCCAGCACGCCGACGATCGTGACGGTCTTCTCTGGCCTCGTCATCGGGTGGACCCCACAGAGCCCTGTCCAGAACGACACGGTGACTATCACCGTGACGCAACTGGGCAGCACGGTGGGTCTCTCCGGCGTGACGGTCTCCATCGAGAAGAGTGGCGTCGCGGTCAGCGGCTTCCCGCAGACCACGACCTCGAACGGCCAAGTCGTCCTGCCCAGCGTCCAGCAGGGCACGTACAACGTGACCGCCGCAAAGGCCGGCTTCCAGAACGGAACGGCCCAGATCGTGGTCGGCGCGCCCACCGTCACCCCACCGGCCAAGTCCGCCAAGTTCGAGCTAGCCAACCTAATCGCGCCCTCCACGGGCACGGTCGGGTCGGCGTTGACGGCCTCGGCAGACCTCAAGAACATCGGTGAAGCCGATGGCACGGCCACCGTGCTCCTCCTGGTGAACGGCGCTGTGCGCGACTCGCGCAGCATCCCGGTCAACGCGGGCGGCAAGGAAACTGTAGCGTTCGACTTCACGCCGACGACCGCTGGTGCGTTCAAGGTGACGGTCAAGCTCTCGACGGGCGAAACGCTCGCTGAGAAGACAGTCACCGTGACGACGCCGCCGACGACCACGCCGACGACGACCACGACCACGACGACGACCACGAGCACGCCGCCGACGACGACCACGACGACGACGACCTCGACCCCTCCGGCGACGACGCCCACCCCCAAGGTGCCTGGGTTCGAAGTCGTGGCGCTCGTGGGCGCCCTCGCGGTCGCCATGCTCGTGCTGCGCAGCAGGCGCTCGTAGGCAAGTCGCAGAACATCAATCGGCGGGCGTGAAACGCGCCCGCCGAGATCCTCTTTTTCATTCTCCAATGAGCCAGCGTGAGTGCTGTGCATCCGCCATCTGCAAGGACTGGCTTCAGCTACATGATCGGGGTCATGTGTCTTCACGGGTTGGCGTGGGTCGCTTCCCGCCGTGCTTCTTGTACGCGAAGAGCGCGAAGAAGCTGAATCCTGCCTTCGCGTTCTTCGCGCCTTCGCGTACCAGAAAAGGCCATGCATTCGGATAACCCACAGCGGTTGGAGCGCCGTGCGCGTCGACGCAACGCCCACGCACGTGCCGGTGTACGTGCGGTTGCATGTCACCGCTGCATCGAGCGCAAATCACCAAGTGAAACTGTGAGGCATCATGCACTCGACAGTTCCGCTGTTCACGCCAAGACCCCAAGACACGAAGAAGCCAAGGCGCAAGGACAGTCCGCAGTCAGCTTGGTTTCTGGTATGTGGGGCTTTCGGTGGTGGAGCATAGCTTCGGCTGGGCATGGGACTTTTGCACTCGTGGTGCTGTGAGGGGTGCGGAAGGGTGTGGGTTCTC
>JBAZZN010000098.1:0-8886 GCA_041658815.1 Thermoplasmatota archaeon | reverse complement strand
CCTCGAAGATGCGTTGGGGCAAGTCGCGGTGCGCGTTGCGCTTCAGGATGCCCAGGAGCCCGGGCAGGAGGGAGACGCGTAGTAGCGTGTGGTCCTCCGTGACGGGATTCTTCACGTCAACGAAGAGGGAAGCTGGCCTCTGCATGCGCTCGAACTGGTCGCGGGTGTTCGAGAGCGTGAGGCTCATCGTCTCCAGGAAGCCCAGCCCTGTCAAGCTGCTCCGCGCTTGCGCTGCGGTCTTGTTCTCGGGAAGCGCAGCGCCCACCGTGGGCATGCTCAGCGGAAGCGGCGCGAACTCGTTGATGCCGTGCCCGATGGCGACGTCCTCGATCAGGTCCCACGCGTGGAGGATGTCGGCGCGGTACGCGGGCACCTCGACGGCGACGTGCTTGCCCTTGGCATGTGCCCCAAAGCCCATGCGCTGGAGGCGCGTCACGATGTCGTTGGCGCTGAACTCGACGCCCAGCATACGGTTCGTCTCCTCCACTGAGAGGTCACGCGTCTCTGACGAGAGGTCGGGCGTCACGGTGCGCTTCGTGCTTCCCCTGATCTCGACCGTCTCGATGTGACCGCCGGCCTCGGCGAGGCTCGTGGCAAGCAAGTTCAAGGCCCTGCCCACGGCCCACTCGTCCGTGCCGGTCACGTCGAGCAAGAGGTCACGCGTCCTCGTCGTGACCGTCGTGCGCGCAGCGTTGATGATGGGCGGCATCGAGACGACGCCCCCTTTGCTGTCGATGATGACCGGCACGCGGGCATGGTCCTTCAGCAAGTGCGCGTACTCGATGCCCTTGGGGTGCTTGGCAAGGATCTCACGGGGGCTCATCGCGTCCGTGTGCTGGAGAGGAATGAACTTCTGCTCGTCGAGTCCCCACGTCGTGTAGGTGAACGGCGCGGCCAGCACGCTCGCATCGTGCACGCCGATCGCGACGCGCCGACGGCGAGCGCCCAGCCCCCAGTGCAGGTCTTCTTGCAAGTCGATGAGAGACTGGAGGCGTGCCTCGGTCACTTGCACGCCGCGCACAAAGGCAGCCTGGATGAAGGGGCGCACCTTCTCGACGCTTGCTTCCACGGTCACGTGCTGCCCGCTGGGGCGCGTCTCATAGTGACGAAGGCCGGGCTGCACGCCGTACCATGCGCGTAGCGCCCGCGCGATGCCCTCCACAGTGTAGAGGTCAGGTCGGTCGGGAAAGAACTCGATCGCCCACGTGTCGCTCTTCACGTCGTCCGGGTCCGCCCCCAACATGGGGATGTCCTGCGCAAGCTGCTCTCGCGGGACGCTCTTTCCGAGGAGGCGCTCCAACTCGGAGATCTCGAAGCGGATGACGGGCACGCGCTCGGGAGCCGGGCGCCGAGCCATAAGTCTTGTCGGCGACACGGTAGGGTTATGTTGACGAATCCGTCTCGCGAATCCCAGTGACCTCGCGGCTCCCTGGCTTCCACAAGCTGTCCAGCGCCCAGCGGCGCGTGCAGCTTGCGAAACATGCTGGTCTCAGCGAGGAAGAGGTCTCGTGGTTCGAGCGGGCCTTGCCTGTGGACGTGCGCGACCGCCTCGTCGAGAACGTCGTGGGCTCCTTCGCGTTGCCCCTTGGCGTCGCGACGAACTTCATCGTGAACGGCCGAGAGGTCCTCGTGCCGATGGCGGTGGAGGAATCCAGCGTCATAGCCGCCGCCAGCCACGGCGCGAAACTTGCGCGCAAGAACGGCGGCTTCACCGCCCACGCGGCAGCACCCGTAATGACCGCGCAAGTCCAGCTCGTGGACGTGCCAGACTTTGGCATCGCGCAGCGCAACGTGCACGCCAGCGGCGAGGCCATCGCCCGCGCCGCGCGCGCCGCCGCGGCCGGCTTGGAGAAGCGTGGTGGCGGCTACCGCGGGCTCAAGGTGCGCACGGTGGACACGCAGACCGGTAAGTGCCTCGTGGTGCATCTCTACGTGGACGTTTGTGACGCGATGGGCGCCAACGCCGTCAATTCAGTGGCCGAGGCTGTCGCGCCCGTGCTTGCGGACGTGACGGGCGGCCGAGCGCTCCTACGCATCCTCACGAACTACGCGGACGAGCGCGTCGTCACTGCGAGCGCCGTCTTCGACAAGGACGAGCTGGGCGGCGCTCCCGTCGTCGCTGATATCGTCCGCGCGTGGGCCTTCGCCGACGCAGACCCCTACCGCGCGACCACGCACAACAAGGGCGTCATGAACGGCATCGACGCCGTCGTGATGGCGACGGGGAACGACTGGCGCGCGGTCGAAGCCGGCGCGCACGCGTGGGCCGCGAGGCGCGGGCACTACCGGAGTCTCACCACGTTCACCGTCAATGAGGACGGAAACCTGGCCGCGCAAATCGACCTCCCGCTCGCGCTTGGGACCGTGGGCGGCATGACGCGCCTGCACCCGGCCGCGCAAGCCTCGCTCAAGTTGCTGGGCGTGAAGAGTGCGGGCGAGCTCGCCGAGATCGCCGCGAGCGTGGGGCTCGCGCAGAACCTCTCGGCGCTACGAGCGCTCGTGACGGACGGCATCCAGGAGGGCCACATGCGCTTGCACGCGGCGAACCTGGCGCTCGCGGCGGGCGTGCCGGCCGACCGGGTGGACGAAGTGGTCGAGAAGATGCTATCGAGCGGCCAGGTGCCTAGCATGAGTGGCGCGCTGGATGTTTGGCGAACGCTCGCGGCACCGTGAGGTCGGTCGGGACTCGCGGCGACCCACGCCAAGAACCCAATACTTCTTGGCGTGCCTCACACGCACGCGGGCGCACGCCCTACGCCAACTCGGCCATGAGGTCGTGCGCGCGGCCGCACGAGCCGCAGCGGTAGTAGTCCCCGTCCGCGTCATGGTCGGCGACGCGCAGGCACGTGGGGCAGCGGGCGACGAGGCCCGAAGCATTGTTCATCATTCCGCCGTGGTTCGACGCTGGATGACTTGAGCGTGACGGGTTCGGGCCTTCGCCCATTTGGAGTACTTGTGGAGCACGCGTCATCAGCCAAGCCGCTCGATGACCGATGGCAGGTCCGCCAGCCGCTCGATGACGGCGTCCGCCTCGCTCGTGTACGGCGCGGGGCGCACGCGCGGGTAGGGCGCCCAGATGGCGCGCATGCCAAGCTTGCGCGCGCCGATGACGTCGTTGGCCAGACTGTCCCCGATCATGACGGCGTCCTGGGCACGTTCGCCAAGCGCGCGGAGGGCCGCATCGAACACCGCGGGGTGCGGCTTCATGAAGCCCACTTCACCACTCGCGATGAGCGCGTCGAATGGCTTGCGGATGCCAAGGCGCGTAAGGGCGTCCTCCAGCACGCCCACGTGGGCGTAGTTGCTAACGAGCGCCATCTTGTAGCCCGCCTCGTGAAGCCGCACGAGGGTGGGCGCTGGTTGGTCATACGCGTGGATGAGCGCTTGCTGGAACCGATGGTACTTCTCGGCCGCGATTGGGCCCCACTCGGATGCATCCCGCGGGGCCGCGCCGCACGCGAGGATGGTGCGCTCGAAGCGCTGGGCGAAATCGAACTCTTCGAGCCCCTGCGCGGCCCGCACGTGCTGGTGGGCGCGCGCTGCCTCGTAGGCCACGAGGAACCTGTTCATCGGGATAGCACGACCTGACCATGTGCCGTGCACGATGGTGAGGCACTCGGCGCGGAGTGATTCCCACTCGGGCTCGGCGTGGATGACGGTGCCGAACGCGTCGAACAGGATGGCTTTGACGCTCACGCAAGCGGCCATCGGGGCTCATCGCATATATCGGATGCCCCAGGTAGGGGGCTTGTGGCATTGCCCCGGGGCGCCAAACGACGCGCGAGCGAAGTCTTGGAACGCTTGCGCAAGGAGTACCCTGAGCCCTACTGTTTCCTGCACCACGAGACCCCATTCCAACTCCTCACGGCCGTGATCCTGAGCGCGCAGACGACAGACGCACAAGTGAACCGCGTGACGCCCGCGCTGTTCGCGAAGTGCCCCACGCCACGCGCGCTCGCGGCGGCCCCGCGCAAGACGATCGAGAGGCTCGTCTTCACCACGGGCTTCTACCGCGAGAAGGCCAAGCGCATCCAAGGCGCGGCAGCGATGATCGGGGAGCGGTTCGGCGGCGAAGTGCCGCGCTCGATGAGCGAGCTGATGGAATTGCCGGGCGTCGCGCGCAAGACCGCGAACGTCGTGCAATCGTACGCCTTCGGGCAAAGCGATGGCATCTGCGTGGACACGCACGTGAAGCGCTTGGCGTTCCGGCTGGGCCTCACGCGCGACGAGGGACCAGAGGGCGTCGAGAAGGACCTCATGAGACTTTACCCCCGTGACCACTACGAGGACGTGCCGTTCTACTTCATCAGCCACGGGCGGAGTGTGTGCGCCGCGAAGAAGCCCGCGTGCTCGCGCTGCTTCCTCACCGACTTGTGCCCAAAGCGGGGTGTGATATCATCGACGTAGTCGGCGTCGATGCCTGCCGCGGCGGATGGATCGCGTCGTGCCGCGGTCAGGAGCGCGTCTTCGCGAGTCTCGCAGAAGCGCTGCGCACCTATCCGAAAGCGACGATCGCGATCGACATGCCGATCGGTCTCGCGGATGGGGACCGCCCCTGCGACCGGCAAGCGCGCACGCTGCTCGGGGCGCACCGCAGGTCAAGCGTCTTCCCGCCGCCGTCGCGTGCGCAGCTGGCTGCCAAGCGCCGCCCCACGACGATGAGCGCGCAGTCGTGGAGCCTCATGCCGCGCATCAGGGAAGTGGACGCGCTCATGACGCCTCGCTTGCAGAAGCGCGTGATGGAGGCGCATCCGGAACTCGCGTTCGCGGCCTTCGCTGGCGCGCCCATGAAGCACGCGAAGCGCACGTCAGCTGGCAGCCGCGAGCGGGTGCGCGCGCTCGGACTGCTGCGCGCGCCAGCCGTGCCAACGCTCGCGCGCTTGGATGACGTGCTCGACGCGAAGGCGCTGGCGATCCAGGCGCGCCGCATCGCGCTGGGCGTCGCCACCCGCCTGGGCGGAGAGAAAGATCGCACTGGGCTAAGAATGGAGATCTGGAGCTGAGCCACCCCTCAGGAGAAGGTGACGTCGGCGAACCCGTACTGCGCGCGCTTCCCTGACGTCATGCGTGATAGCTCCAGGATGACGAGCAACTGGACGGCCTGTGTGAAGAGCCCTTCGTCATCAGTGAGGTTCTCGTTGGCGAGGGCTTGCTGGACGGATAGCACGAGCGGGTTCCCTTCGAACGGGCGCCCCCCGTTCTGCTGGACGAGGATGTTGAGCTTCTCGGTGGCTGCTTGGAGTTTGGCGACCCAGCGGCGCGTCGGATGCACGTCATCGTCCTGCTGCTCAACGAGTCCCCACGCGATCAGCTGGTCGAGCGTGCGCTCGACGGTCCACTGGTCCACGAGGCCCGCGAGACCTGCGCCGGCATTTGAGGGTAAGGGCTATTGGCGGGTCGGACCCCTTCCCAAGGAATCCCTTTAAGACGTCCCCGCGTTTGCCGGCCTCAAGGCGTCGCCCCATGAAACTATACGAATACCAGGGCCGGCAGGTGTTCGAGCGGTTCGGCATCCCGACCCCACCAGGCGTTGTCGTCTCCTCCATGGAGGAGCTCGAGAAGGTCAAGGACCAGCTGAAGTACCCCCTTGTGGTCAAGGCTCAGGTCCTCGTGGGTGGCCGCGGCAAGGCCGGCGGCATCCAGTTCGCTGACAACTGGGACCAAGCGCGCGAGAAGACGCGCCAGGTCCTCGGCATGGATATCAAGGGCCTCAAGGTCGAGAAGGTCTTCCTCGTGCAGAAGATCGACTTCGCGCGTGAGTTGTACACGAGCGTCACGCTCGACCGCAGCACGCGCTCGCTCCTCATCCTCTACAGCGAGGAGGGCGGCGTCGAGATCGAGAGCGTGGCTGACGAGAAGATCCGCCGAGTGCACGTCAATCCCGCCACGGGCTTCCAGCCGTACCACTCGCGCGCGCTCCTCCAGAAGAGCACGCTATCACCAGACGTGCAGAAGCAAGTGGTAGCGATCTGGACGAAGCTCGTGACCGCGTTCACGGCGATGGACGCTGAACTCCTCGAGATCAACCCCATGGCGCTCACGCCCCAAGCCAAGTTGTACGCGGCAGACGCTAAGGTCATCCTGGACGATGACGCGGCGTTCCGTCACACTGACTTCGAGGAGCCCAAGGAGGACAAGACCCCCCTCGAGTGGGAAGCCGAAGAGAAGGGCATCGCGTTCATCCAGCTCCCAGGCAAGATCGGCATCATCGCCAACGGTGCTGGCCTCACGATGGCCACGCTTGACGCCATCAAGCACTATGGCGGCGAGCCCGGCATCTTCCTTGACCTGGGCGGCACTGACAACCCCGAGAAGGTGCGCGAGTGCGTGCTCCTCATGCGGAAGGCCGAGCCCACCGTGATGCTGTTGAACCTCTTTGGCGGCATCACGAAGAGCGACACCGTCGCCACGGGCCTCAAGATGGTGCTCGACCAGGAGAAGATCCCCTTCCCGATCGTCACGCGCATCAAGGGCGTGAACGAGGAGCGGGCCCGCGCCATCCTGAAGGAGGCCGGCCTCTACACCTCGAACACGCTCCAAGACGCTGCCAAGCTCACGGTCGATATCGAGAAGGCCGTGCTCTCAGGCAAGCCGCTCCCCTCGCCCGCGTCCGTCGCGGTCGAGCCCACCAAGATCACGAAGAAGACGAAGGCCAAGGCCCCAGCGAAGAAGGCCAAGGCCAAGACAACCAAGAGGCGTTGACCATGTCGAACGAGACCCCGATGGAGAAGGCCGAATCCGCACTCGCGGCGGCCGCGCAGGCCGTGAAGGACGCCGCCCAGAAGGTCGCCGAGTCAGAGACGGCCCAAGGGGCCGTGCAGGCAGCGAAGAGCCTCGAAGCCAAGGTCGAGCGCAAGGTGCTCAAGGCCGCGGCGAAGGGCCTCCGCAAGGCCACGAAGGTCGTCAAGAAGAGGAGCGCCGCCGCCAAGAAGACGACGACGAAGGCGAAGAGGAGCGCGCCCAAGAAGCTCGCCCTCAAGAAGAAGGCGAAGAGCGCCAAGAAGGCGAAGAAGAGCGCCAAGAAGGCGAAGAAGGGGAAGCGCTGATATCATGGCTCAGCTCCAAGTCCAGAAGGCGTCCGGCTTCCCCATCGGGAAGGACACGCGCCTCATCGTCCAAGGTATCACGGGCCACCAAGGCACGTTCCACGCCGGGGCGATGCTCGAATTCGGCACCAAGGTCGTCGGCGGCGTGACGCCCGGCAAGGGCGGCGAGAAGGTCGGCAAGGTCCCGGTCTTTGATAGCTGTCAGGACGCGGTGGACAAGACCGGCGCGAACGCGAGCGTCGTGTACGTGCCCGCAAAGTTCGCCAAGGACGGCGTGCTCGAAGCCATCGATGCTGGCATCCGCGACATCGTCGTCATCACTGAGCACATCCCATTCCACGATGCGATGTCATTCGTGTGGTACGCCCGCACGAAGGGCGCTCGCGTGCTGGGCCCCAACTGCCCCGGCATGGCGAATCCGGCT
The DNA here is from genome assembly GCA_041658815.1 of Thermoplasmatota archaeon. GTDB lineage: Archaea > Thermoplasmatota > SW-10-69-26 > JACQPN01 > JAJPHT01 > JAJPHT01. The sequence continues at coordinate 1,416 of JBAZZN010000098.1, read as the reverse complement.
GAGAAGTGCAAGATCGGCATCCTGCCCAACAAGATCTTCAAGCCAGGCAACGTCGGCATCGCCTCCCGCTCCGGCACGCTCACGTACGAGATCGTGAACGCGCTCACGGAGCAAGGCGTGGGCCAAAGCGGCGTGCTGGGCCTTGGTGGCGATCCAGTGAACGGCACGAACTTCCTGGACGCGCTCGAGATATTCAACAGCGACCCAAAGACGAAGGCCATCGTGCTCGTCGGCGAGATCGGCGGCACGGCCGAAGAAGAGGCCGCGGCGTACGTCAAGAAGTTCGTCAAGAAGCCCGTTTACGCGTACATCGCCGGTAGAGCCGCGCCCGAAGGCAAGCGCATGGGTCACGCTGGAGCCATCGTCTCGCGAGGGATGGGGACCGCAGCCTCCAAGATGGCCGCGTTCAAGAAAGCTGGCGCGAAGGTCGCGACGTTCCCCACGGACATCGCGGACTTCGTGCGCGCTGACCTGTGAAACGTCGCCTGTCCGCGTCCACCGCTTGGCCGCAAGCCGCCAGAGGGGTCATCCTCCCCTTGGCGTGCGACGCTTGCGGCTATCGGGCGCTTTACGAGTTGGGCCAAGGACCTATACACTGTGGGTTAAGTACCACCTCTTACAGGCGTCTGGACTTGGTTCCCATGCCACGACGACATTTCCTGAGGAACGACCGTGGTGAGGTCGGCGTCGGGACGCTGATCATCTTCATCGCGATGGTCCTCGTCGCTGCGGTGGCCGCGTCCGTCATCATCGGCACGTCTGGCACCCTCCAGCAACGGGCCCAAGCGACTGGCAAAGAAGCCACTGCCGAGGTGTCGTCCAGCCTGAAGGTCATCGACATCTACGGCACGAGGAACAGCACGTCCACGGACCTATGGAACATCAAGATACAATTCGAGCTGGCCGCTGGTGGTCAGCGTCTTGCGATGGACCAGATCGTCCTCCGCTACGCGGACGGCCAGAACGCGCGGTGGTACAACTTCAGCGGCACGAACGCGTTCACGCTGAGCTGGATCCGCGGCTTGGGCACGAACAACGTCATCGAATCGGGCGACCTCGTCGAACTGACGTTCAACACGGTGAGCAGCGAGCTGGCGCCACGCACGACTTTCACCGTCCAAGTCATTCCCGAGACTGGCAACCCAGTAGAACTCGACCTCAAGACGCCCCCAACGTACTACACGCACACCACGGTCAGCTTGCTTCGCTAACGACGTCCAGGATGGTTGGGTAACACTGCGCGGGTCGCCGCGCCCGAGCCCGCGAGGAGCACGACCCGACGGCGTGCCAGAGGCACGTCGAGGGTCGAGGCCCGCAGGCCGGTGCGACGACGCGGGGCGGGATGCGGCGACCCGCCCGAAGGGTTCGCACGCGGCGGGGCTGCGGCATCGGCGCCACTCGCGCTTCGCGCTCGCT
>JBAZZN010000097.1:0-8928 GCA_041658815.1 Thermoplasmatota archaeon | reverse complement strand
CCTCGCTGGTCCACGATGAGGACGTGCGCGGGCGCGAATCGGCGCCACAAGTGGAGAGCACGGCGCTTGCGTGGCGTGTCATCCTTGGTCTGGAACGTCCCAGGCAAGAGCAGGATGGCGGGGCTGCTCCCCACTTCTCCGGGACCGTGCCAAGCCGCGAGGCGAGCACCATCGGGCATTTCGAGCATGACTGAGCGCCACGGCTTGGGGTAGGGGTTCACGCGCACCAGAACGCGGTGCGCGCGCGGCAGATTGTGCGCGACAAAGTCGAGCCCGGCCTTGGCATCGGCCCAGCCATCGGCGAAGCGCTTCCGCTCGCTCTTGGGGTCGAAGGGGATGGAGCCGAACTCGGTCAAGCGCATCATGAGAGGGGACCGCCCCGCCCATGAATCCTATGCTGACCTCATTGGGCAGGCGCGGCGAGCTGGGCGCTCTCCTCGTCCGCGTGAGCCACTGGCGCAGGCAGTTCGACGCGCTGCGGGAAGTAGCTCAGGATCAGGATATCGTCGAACGAGCGCACCCAGCGGTACGGAACGGCGACATCGACGCCGCCCTCCACGAGAGCCGGATTGGTCTTGCCAACGAGGAGCGAATCGAGCTTGCGGCCAGTGACATCAAGAATGACGTTCTTGATGTGGCCGACGAACGTGCCCGTAGCAGTGTAGACTGGGAGATTCACGAAGCGGGTGATCTCTTCCATAAGTGCATCCCAAGTGCCGTCATGGGCGACCGTGGCTATATGACGATTGCTCTTTGGAAATCAGTCGCCGCGCCAGTCGCCGCAGGGCACCAGGCATCGCCGCTCCATCTGGCGCGACGAACGACACGTCATCGCCTTCCCATCGGTGCCTGTAGAACCTGTCGTGCCCCGACAGCACGTCAGGGAAGTCGCGCGCTTCGTCCGGCTTCGAGAAGCGGTCGTTCGTGACGCACGCTGCCTCAGACAAACGCCTCAGCGCGAGTAGCATGATGTTGTCAGCTTGCCGGCCCTGCGCTACCGAGTGCGGGTACTCCGTGTACTTGCGCTGGTACTCGTAGGGCTCATCGATGAGCTGGAACAGGTTCTTGTCCGACACGACGAGGGCCACGTAGCGGAGCTTCTTGAGGGCCGCCACGACCGCGTCGATGTCGGCCAAGCGTGCTTTGGGCTCGTTCACCCGCGCGGCCGGAACGGGGCGATGTCGAGCCACGTTGCTCGCGTCCACGAAACAAGCGAAGTGCGGCCAAGCCTTCGTCTTGAACGCGGCCGATGCGAGGCACGAGCGAGCGTAGGCCACGCGGTCATCCTCCGAGGGCGACGCGAAGCCGGGAACTACGCCCGAGCCGAGGAACGCGAGGGCCTCCTCATCAGAGGGCACGAGTGCGGCGAAGGCGTGGAGGCACTTGCGTCTTCCGAAGGGGCACAGCCGTCCCGCCACCCTTATCCGGCCATCTGCGGATTCCGCCGCACGCGCCACGCTTCGCGTAGGTGTCTCTCCCTTGGATGACTTGGACAAGGCACTGCTCCGCATCCTGAAGGATAACGCGCGCGAGTCCTTCGTGCGCATGGCCGAAGTGCTCGGCACGAGCGAGGGCACCATCCGCGCTCGCGTGAAGAAGCTCGTGGACGACGGCCTCATCAAGAAATTCACGCTGCAGACCGCCGGCTCGAACGTGAAAGCACTCATCGAGATCCGCATCGAGACGAACGTGAACACGGCTAGCGTCTCACAGCAGATCCAGAAGTGGGACGGCGTGGAGCGTGTCCTCGAAGTGACGGGCGAGCACGACATCGTCGTCGTAGTGGACGTGTCGTCCACCAGCGAGTTGAACGACATCGTGGAACGCATCCGGCAATTCAAGGAAGTCCAGTCCACGCGGAGCCGCCTCATCCTGAGGGAGTACTAGTGCCGCTTCCAGCGCGGTCGTCCGGGAACCGGACGACCGGCACAGCACCTTCAGGCGCTGCGCAGGAAGCGGCACGATACCGAGCGCGCAGGGTCGCAGGCCCCCGTAGGGGGCCGGAGACGAGCGAGCCGAAGCGAGCGATTGCGCGCGAGGTCTTGCCGCCCCGACGGTCGATCGGCGAAGCCGAACGACCGGAGAGGAAGCGGCACTAGCAGGTCGTGCCGCTGAGCATACCCCACTGGATACCGGAGCTTCGTGCGGGGGCGACGGACTCGTCGTAGCAATCCACGTCGCGCATGTTGTATCTGTCGCCCACAGTCGCGTCCCCGACCTTGCGCGAATCGTGCGGCCACCAGGCGTCTCTACCGCAGTTCCAGCCGTTGTGCACACCGATGGTGGAAGTGCCGCAGGCCTCGATGCCATAGACGCCAGTGGTGGACGCTCCCTTTGGAAGCAATAGGCCGTAGTCGAGCACCGCGGTGGGTGAGACGAACGCGTAGTACGTCATGGTAGTGGGTGGCGCGGCGCGGTCGTCGTGCCCGACGAACGGGTTGCGGCTGAGGCCAGTCACGTCCCCCGAGACCCAGAAGCCATCAAGACCCGTCGCCCGCACGCCAGCGTCGCCGGGCGTCGATCTGCCAAGCACGGCCGAAAGCGGTGGACTGGGCCGCTCAGTCTCGACGGGCCTGAAAGAGTGGTCCGTGCGGATGCGTCCATCAGTGATATCAACCACGTCTCCCTCGGTCATGTACGGCGCGCCGCCAAGCGAACCTGGTCGGCCGCGCTGGCAGTTGGACGACTCCGCCTGGATCTCGTCCACCGTACCCGCGGGCGAGCCAGCCGCAGAACCGACGCGCGGTGCGGGTCCTCGCACCGTCACTGGGCCATCGACGAGCGGATCGTGCCCGCAATCCAGTGCGTACGCATAGGAAGCCTCCGTCGGCTGGCCCCATGGGTTGCGCTGATTGAGCGCCGAGCCTGAGTCGCGCTGATGCCTCGGCGCGTCCTCAAATGAGAGTGGCGCGAGCGGGCCAGTGGCGATGCTGTCGAACGTGTCCGTCCCCCGCTGCGCATCGAAACAGTCGGCCCACTCCAGGATGCCGCCAGTGGATGCGAAGGTGCCACGCGGCTGTGGGAAGAGATAGCAGTCCGTGCCGGCGGGAGCGCCAGGAAGACCCCAATCTGCCCACACGCGAGCCCCGTTGTCGTTCACGTTCCACGGGTTGTGGTCGCCGGTGATGCTGGAAGGCTCGTTCCACTGGATGGGGAGGAACTCGCGGACCCACGCGCCATCATTGTGGGATGGGAACCAATCGCGGGGCGGTTTCCCCATGATGGGGTCTATGGGCGTCGTCTGCTTTGGGCACACGCTCGTGTCGAGCAGCAGTTCGCTGCGGTACTCGAAGAGGCCTTGGTCGCCAAGGCCGACGTACGAGTCCTTGTTGCAGTCCTTCCACACGCCCAGCATCGCGGTGCTCACGGTGGGGTACGCGATGATGCCGCTGCCCAAAGTCGCGGCATTGGGGGAGAGCGAGCTCGCCTCGCAACTCACACCGTAGGGCGGAACGCAGTACGACATGAAGCCATTGAAGTACACATTCCTGACGTACTGGGAGGGCTTCACGTCTGGCTGGGTGAACATCCAGCCACTCGTCGAGTCCATCTTCGTGCTCGGCTCGGTGGATCCCTTGGCGGACCAGGAGGCGGAGACGATCGGTGATAGCACAAGCATGGCGAGGATCACTGAAGTCGCAAGAGCGCGCATCAGCCCCCCGGTGCAACAGGAATGATATAATGAATATCCGGGCATCACGACAGCCCGCGTCGAAAGTACTCCGGCCCAGGCCAGACGCTCAAACGGCGAGCATGCGTACCTGAGTGCGCACGTGCGCGTGCGGGGAGGCGCGTGCGCGCGCGGGAGCGCTGCCAACAGCGTCATGATGCTCCAGCGCTTCGGGGCGCCGTGGCTCCGCGTTGGCACGACCGCTTCACGATGCCGTACCGCGTGGGCCTGGCTGGTTTCGACCGGCGCGTGCTCGTCGTGGTGTCCGGCTCGTTCCTCGTGGTCGCGGCACGCATGAGCCTCGTGACGTTCCTCGCCATCTACTTCGTGCGGGTCATCGGCCTTCCACTCGCTGTGGTGGGCGTGGGCTACCTCGTGGAGAACGTGGCGCGCGGCGTGTTCGCGCCCGTGTTCGGCGCGTTGTCCGACCGCCTCGGCCGGCGGCCTCTTCTCTTGTTCGGGTTGGGTGGCTTGACGTTGGTGCTTCCCCTCTTCCTCTTCGTTCACTCCCCAGTCCAACTCTTCGTGTGGAGCTTCGCGCTAGGCACGTTCGGAGCGATCCAGCAGCCCGCGTCGAGCGCGCTCCTGATGGACCTCGTGCCGCCCCACGCGCGGCAACGAGCCCTCGCGCTGAACTACACGGCCATCAGCCTCGGCTATACGCTTGGCGTGGCCCCGGCGGGGTTCCTCGCGCAGCGCAGCTTCGTGTGGCTCGCGGCCGCGAGCACGACGCTCTTCCTCGCGGTTTTCCTCCTCTACCTGCTTGGCATGCGCGGACCCCTCCCACGCGAAGTGGGCCACGCCCCCTCGGTAGCGCGGAACCTCACACTGGCACCGCGGGACGGTGCCTTCCTAGCTTTCGCCGCGGCCGCCATCGTCTTCCCTGTCGCGTTGGGGCTCACCACCACGACGAGCACGCTCTTCTCGGCCGACGAGGGACTCTCTGAGGGCGCGATCGGCCTCATCCTGAGCCTCAACGGCGTCCTCCTTGGCCTCTTCGCGCTTCCACTGCAAGCACGCTTCGAGCGTTATGGCCCCTTCGCGCTCCTTGGGCTCTCAGCCCTCTTGGTCGCACTATCGTTCGTGATCTTGGGCTTCGTCCCGGGGATCGCGCTCGCGCTCACGCTACACGTCATCGCTTTCACACTGGGCGAGTTCGCGTTCGGCCCGACGGTGCCAGTCGCGGTCGCGGCGCTCGCGCCGCCGGGCGCGCGCGGAGCGTACCAGGGCGCGTGGAGCCTCGTCTTCGCGTTGGGCTATGGGAGCGCCCTCTTCCTGAGCGGCCTCGCGCAGCCGGCGCTCGGTTGGCGCGCTACTTGGGCCATGGCGGCGGGCCTATCGGTCGCCTGCGCGCTCGCCTTGTTCGCGCTGCGCTCGTGGTTCCGGCGCGTCGCCGATACGAGAGCGGTCTTGCCGGCGACTGGATCATGACCTTTGGACGCGACGCGCATCCATGTCCTCTGGCTTTGGCATCCACACGTCCTTGACGAGGTGGAGGCGTTCCATAGATGACCGTGCGTTGAAGTCGAATTGATACCACTTCATTCCGTGGTAGGCGGCTTTTGGGAAGGCATGGTGGTTGTTGTGCCATCCCTCGCCCAGACCGATGACCAAGGAAGTCGCATCGACGGGGGAGCCAGAAGGGGATTAGTCGATGCGGTGCAGACCGTGTAACCATGGTAGCTACAAGACTCACGTTGTACCTCGTCGGACTCGTCGTCATCGTGGCCGCCGTATGGGTGGCCCTCACGATGACGCCGCTTGGCAGGCAGGTACCATCGAGCGTCGCCCTCGTCCTCATCCTGCTTGTGGTCGGCATCGGCGTGATGGCAAGCGCGCGGAACATCAACGAGTCACGACGGACGTCGCACGTCGTCCATGACGGCACGATGCCGCCGGTCGCGACTGGCCGCGTGACTGGCACACGCTACGCACCCCCCGGGTACGTCGAGCGCGAGACGTACGTCGAACCGGCCCCCGTCTCAAGCGAGACCATCGTCGACGAGCGCCGCTCAAGCTGAGCGCACCGCTGCGGCGGGTCCGCGGGGCACACGGGCCCCTTCTTCTTACGTCACGATATCAGCCAGTCGCCCGGTCCGCGCCGCTTGCTTGATCTCCATCGCGATTCGGCGCCCCGTGCTCGTGGGCTTGCGCCAAAGCGCGTTCCCGTACGGGTGACCGACGCCGACGTGCACGTTCGTGCCTCCGCCGATGCGCGGCGCGACGTCGTAGATGTAGAAGTTCATGTCCTTGTCCACGCACGTCTGCAGGCAGAACGGGCCGATGACGCCTGGCGCATAGTGTTCCTTCGCGGCGGCGACGAACTTTTCTGCGAGGTCGAATGCGTCCTCAAGAAGCGACTCGCGCACAGTGGCCGTGTTGTGGCCCACGACGGTCATCTCGGGGATCCTCTGCTTGCCCTGCAACGTAAGCTGCTGCGCGGCAGGGAGGCGCACGTGGCCATCAAGGGAGGACTCGAAGCGCCAATCGACGCCAAGGAGCTCCACCGCGCTCTCGCCGCGCTCCGCGAGCGGGCTGTGGAAGAAGTTGAAGTTGAAGACCGGCCCGATGACGTAGCGCTCGATGCGCGCCTTCTCGAGCGATTCCTCGTCTATGACCCCTTGCACCAGCAACTCGGCGGACTTCGACTGGTACTCCTGATAGCTCGCTGCAGTGAAGAAGCCGCGTTCGAGCTTCTTCTTGGCGTGGTGCAGCTTCACGATGACGAGCTCGCTGATGTCACGCGGGTCCTTGATCTTCTCCGGGAACGGCAGGCCAGCCTTCTCCAAGAGCCAGTAGTAGTCACGCTGCTCCGTGCGCTCTTCGGTCCGGAGCATCGCACGGTTCCCGAAGATGGGAATGCGCCACTTGTCCTCCACGTTGTCGATGCCGCAATAGACGGTGAAGCTACGGTTGGGCACCCAAAGCACGTTGCGCTTGAGCATGTGCTCCTGGTGGGCATCCTGCATCACGTCCCCGAACTTTGGTAGCACGAGGCACTCGTCTATGGTGCCGCGCAGGAGCTTCCCGGCCGCGTCCCGCTTGGCCTTGTAGTACTTCGCATAGGTCTGCTCGCGGCCCTTTTGGGACACGACGAGCGTGCGGAAGCCCTCGTCCGCCGCACCATCAGCCACGTCAAGCGCGCTGTGTGAGCCCAAAGCGCCCACCGCCAGGTGGTGCCGGTCATAACGCGCCACGGCCTCGCGGACGACGTCGCGGGAAAGCATCGCCGCGCAATGGCGCGCCTGCTATGAAATTTGCTTCTATGCAGGCGCTTCCCTGCGGCGCGCAAAACGAACCTTGCTGAGGGCGTATATCGTCGTGTCTAGGCATTGGGGGAATCATTTATGACGACCGAGCTGCTCCCGTGGAACTGTAGTCTCTCCTCAGGGACGTCGAGAGATGAACGCACGTGGACGATCCCGTCCACGGAGGCTTGAGGACGATGCAAACCACAACCGTTTCGAATGGCAAGACAATCTACGAAGTCGGACTGAACGAACTCCACACGGTCTCGAACGACGAGACAATGCACAAGAAGGTGGACAACGACTTCCGTGAGGCCCGAGGCCGCGAGGGCGCCCGCCTCCACGTCACCCTCCAAGCGATCAGCGAGACTGACCGCCGCCAGACGGAGAACACCATCTCGACCATCAACGCCATCACGACCCTGACGGCAGAGCTCCAAGAGAAGACGGCCCAGCTCACGCACCTCATCCAGAGCTTCGAGGCGACGGCCGACAAGCGATTCACCGGCGTCCACGACGACCTCCGCGCCCGCGCGGAAGCCCTCACGAACCAGGTCAGCGGCTTCTGGCAGGCCGAGAACGAGCACTTCAACACGATCCGCAACCAGGTCGGCCAGTTCGAGAACGCCATCTCGACGCAGACCCGCGAGTCCACCGAGCGTCTGGCCGTCGACGTGCGCAAGCTCCGCGACGAGGTCGTCAGCCTCGTGGACAGCCGCATGAACCAATCGGACGCAGCCTTCGCGGCAGTCCGTGGCGACGTCGAGGTCGTGAAGTACCTCGTGATGGACCTCATCAAGGACCGCCTCGGCCGCTCGGACCCCAAGCAGAAGCCATTCTGAGGTGGTCACCTTGGCGGCTCCGGCAACCGCGCGACGCTACGGAGTAGCCGTCGCCATCATCCTCATTGCGCTCGTCGCGCCCACAACGATCGCGCAGGTCCCTGCGCCAAACGTCGTGGTGAAGCTCGACCAAAGCGCACTCAGCCTCGGAGCCGCCAACACCACCACAGTGACCGCCACGGTCACTTACACAGACCAGATACCCACCGCGCAAGGAAGCATCACGCTCGTCGCTACCACCCCCGAAGGCTGGAAAGCCACGGTCGATCCGAGCAACTTGCTGCTGAACCCCGGCCAGTCTGGCACCTTCAAGATCACGCTCATTGCTCCCTCCGCGCACGCTGGTGCCGCCACGGGCCACCTCGACACGAAAGCGACCGCGCAGGCCGGAGCTGGCCGAGCGACGGGCACCGGCACCGCGAGTGCCACGCTCACGCGCGTGGACCCCCTCCCGCCACCGCCGCCCAACTACGCGCCCCTTATCGTTGGCATCACCCTCGCCATGCTTGCGATCGCCACCGGCGTCGTCCTCGCCATCCGCCGCCGCAAGGCGCGCCACGCCGCAGAAACCGCCGCCGCGGCTGCCGCCCAAGCAGAGTTCCTCGCGCGCGAGACCGGCATCAGCATCCACTTCGTGGACGGGCCAATCCCCTTCGGCGACAAGCGCGAAGCCATCTACCGCGTCGCCATCCAGAACGTGAGTGAGCGCCCCCGCATCGCGGTCGTCAGCGTCACCAGCACTCCAGACGGCTGGCGCGCCGCGCCCAGCATCCCCCGCATCCCACTTTCCCCCAGTGAGCGCGCCGTGATCAGCGTGTACGTTGACCCCCCAGCCATCGCCGCATGGGGCGAGCGCGTCGCCATCACCGTGAGCGCGAAGCCCGAGGAAGCACGAGAGAAGAGCGAGCGCGTCACGCTGGACGCAGTCGCTCCTGCCGTGCGCATCCCAGTCCTGGACAAGAGCGAGCCAGCCATCGGCGCGCGCGAAGACATCAGGACGAGCCGGTTCATCCTGCGGCGATGAAGTTGGAACTTTCCAACGTTCTAACGACGTCCAGGTGGATTGGGTAACACTGCGTTCGCACGCGGCGGCGGGCGAGGCGAAGGCGGCCGAGCGACCGCGTGGCAGAGCCACGTCGAGCGAGGCAGCGAGCGCGAAGCGCGAGTG
>JBAZZN010000096.1:0-8980 GCA_041658815.1 Thermoplasmatota archaeon | reverse complement strand
GAACGCCCTTTGGGGCCAGGTCCCCAAAGCCTCTCCCGATGGGGGCAAGAGAATCGGCCGCCCAATGGGTCCCCATGGAAACCCGTGCCCACCTCAACTACGGGATCTGCAGGCAGTGCTGGGGCACTGGCATGGTGCTCGCCGACACCGCGGCGCAGGCGAAGCAGTTGTGCCGCGACTGCCAGGGCGAAGGCGCTGTGGCGTGAGCCGCCCTGCGCGCGCCGCAGCGCGCTTTGCCGCCCTCAGCTTCAGCTGAGGGCGGGCTCGTCCCACGTGATGACGAGGAACGGGTGGTCGTCATACTGGACGAGCGTGTCCACTTTGGCGTTGAAGGCGCCAGTCCCGTCGATGCTGAGCTTGTATGCGCCCTTGATGTCCTTGGCTTCGAGGACGAAGGTGACGAGGGAGGGTTGCTGGGGCGCTATCGTCACGTCTTGCGTCTTCGTGGTGTTGCCGCCGGCGTCCTTGAGCGTGACCGTGGCCTTGCCGATGCCGATCGGGGCTGGCGTGGCGCCCTCGAAGCTCACGTTGATGGTGACGCTGGCGGCGCCCTTCTCCGCGGGGATGTCCACGGTCTGGACGTTCTGGGGGCCCTGGAAGGTCAGCGTCTTGCTGTCATTGATGGGGCCTCGCATGCTGAGGGGGCCGTCTGGGCTTTGGATGTAGAACATGGCTTGCGTCTTGCCAGTGGTGAGCTTGGCGTCGTCGCTCTTGAGGGGGTCGTACGGCGTGGTGCCGTCGGCTTTCACGATCTTGCCGTCCGCGCCGCGCACCGCATCGCTCATGAGCATCAGGTGCGCGTTCCAGAGGTCGCTCGTGGCGCCGCCCCTGAGCATCTCGTCGTCCTTCGTGACCTTGGCCGTGCCCCACGCGGCGAGCTTGGCGTGGATCTTGGGGAGGCTCCCGTCCCCGTTCCCCGTACTGCCGTGCTCGTCGAACTCGAAGCGCACGCCCCCATCCTGGAATGGCCTGCTCTCCTTGTATTGGTCGAACGTGACGACGTACTTGCTTCCTGCGTAGTCGAAGCTCACGTTCACGCTGCCAGTGTTCGCGGTGTTGTCAAGCGTGCCCGCGAGCTGCGCGCTGCCGGGAACGAGGCCCGAGCCATCGTAAGCCCAGCCGGGGCTGACCTTGCCGCCGGCCGCACTGAACGAGTACGTGGTCGCGGGGGCAGGCTTGCTGAAGCAACCTGCGAGCGCGGGGGCTGCAATGAGGAGGACGAGGGCGGCTGCGGCGGGCCAGCGCATGGGTGGGCCGATACCGGCTTTCCTTCTAAACCATTGTGGAAGCCTCGTCGAGGCGTGGAAGTGTGCAATAGTCACCGGGGGTGCCTTGACCATTGGCCCGAACTCAGTAGCATCTTCTCACTTGTCGTTGAAGGTTAGCAGACAGCCATGGCACAGCGCGCGTTGAGCCTGCAGGTCAAGGTCACCTTGGCCATCGTGCTCTCGCTCTTGATCATCGATGGTGTTGGCGCCGCCATCGCTGAGTACAACTTCCGTGATTCGGAGAGCAAGCACGCGCGCGAGGAGAGCACGACGCACGTCCAAGCGATCTCCCGCGTTCTCGACGTCCGGTTCCACACGCTGGGCCAAGCGGCCGCGGACGCTGCCGAATCCTTGGGCAGCCGGTCGCCCGATGACATCCATGCTGGTCTCATCCGATCTGGGTTCGTCGCCGACGTCGCCGTGCACCAGGGCGACGACGTGCTTTGGCAGGATGGTGCCGCGTCCACGAACGGATCACTCTCCAAGCTTCTCGTGTCCGTCATTCCACCGCCCGAGTTCCAGGGGCGCACTTTCCTTGTGAGGGACGGCTGGCTCATCGTGTCCGTGCGCTCGACGGGGCACCAGTACGCGGTCGTGGGCGCGATCGATCAGGATACGCTCTCGAACACGTTCCTCAACGACGTCATCATCGATGCTGACAGCTCGAACGTCATCGTCACGCGTGACGGGCGTCTCGTGGCTTCGTCCCCGAACTTCAACGTGCGCTCTTTCAATGATCTCTTGCAGCTTGCAGACGAGGAAGTCGATTCGCTCGACGATGGGCGGTACCTCGTGCAACGCGAGAAGCTCGACGAGATCCAGGGGTACGTCGTGCACGTGGTCCCATGGTCGTCCATCGACGCCCGCGTGGACGCGCTCGTGCATCGTTTCGTCGCGACGAGCACGGCAGCCGTCGTGCTTGCTGGGCTCGCGACCGTCTTCATCGTCTCCTTCGCCATGCGGCCGCTTCGTCGCATCACGGAAGCTGCGCGTCGCCTCGGACGCGGCGAGGAGGAACTCGGGCTCAAAGTGCACACCCGCGACGAGCTGGGCGACCTCGCGGACGTCCTCAACTGGTCTGCCCACGCCGTCGGCGATGCGCGGCGCGCGCAGGACGCACACGTAGAGGAACTGCGTCTTGCGGCCGAGGACTTCCAAGTCGCGGTCGGCGCTTTGGCGCGCAGCGTGGGCGAGGCCGACACGGCACCAGAGGTCGCCAAGCGCCTCGCGGACGCCACGCTCCTCGTGGTGCCAGCGCGCGCAGTTGGCATCTTCATTGGGCCCGCTCTTCTCGAGGTCCGCATCAGGAATGGAGAAGCATCGCTCGATGACAACGCGATCCGCGCGCTCGTGAGTAGCGATCCCGACGCGTTCACGTGGTTCACGAAGCGCTCCGAAGAGGAGCACTTGCGGATCGCGGTCCTGGCGAGCGAGGAGCTACGTGAGGGTGACGGCCGCAAGATCGAGATCCTCCTCAACCAGGCGACGCTTGCCTTTCACCGCGCAAGGGCGATGGATGGCCTTCGCCAAGCCCACAGCGAGCTGGACTTGCTCCTCCGGCAAAAGCAGGTGTACATGGACATCCTCAGCCACGACCTCAAGAACCCACTCGCCGTGGCCCGCGGCCGCATCGAGATGCTCGCCGTCAAGCACGTCGAACTGGTCGAGAAGATAGCACCAATCGAGCAATCGCTCGATCGGGTCACGAAGATCATCGACGAAGCCGTCCTCTACTCCAAGCTCGATCGTCAAACGGACGTCGAGCGCCCGCTAGCGGACATCGCGCCGCTGGCACAAGACGCCGTCCACAGCCTCTCGCCGCTGGCAGCCCAACGCGGCATCGAGCTCATGTGCTCCACCCCAGCGAGCGTACCGTGGCGCGCGAACCACATCCTCGTCCGCGCCATCGAGAACCTGTTGTCGAACGCGATCAAATGGAGCCCCGAGCGTTCCACCGTCGCCGTCATCGTCGAGCCCGACGAGGACGCGTGCCGCATCCGCGTCGTGGATCATGGCCCCGGCATCCCACTTGAGGACCGCCCTCGCCTCTTTGCCCGTTTCGAGCGGGCGGACAAGACAGGCATCAAAGGAACTGGTCTCGGGCTGGCTATCGCGAAACGGGTCGTGGACATGCACGACGGCACCATCCGCATCGAGGACACGCCAGGCGGCGGATGCACCTTCGTCATCGACCTTCCCAGATCGCTTGAGCAGCTGCCCCCGTCTCACTCGCCAACACCACTCCTGAAGGGGGGATCCGCTTGATGAGCATCCCAGGCGACGAGAGGAGAGAGACGATGCTGACGTACCGCGGAAGAGCCGAGGACGTCGTCCAGCGCGTGGCCAACAACTGGTCGGACGAGAGCGACGTGAAGGCGCTCACTGATGCCGTGTACTACGCGCTAGTCGAGGAAGCGAACCTTGAGCTTCGCCAGATCCTTGCACAGATGAGTGGGCAGCTTGAGCGCGCACAAGGCCGCCTCGCGCGCGGTGAAGCCGCCTTCTCGGGCGAGAAGATCTCAACACTCCTCGATGCGGTGTCCCGTGCTTCCTCGATCATGGATGTCTTCCTTGACCGCGGCAGCGCGGCGAAGTTGGTCATCCGTCTCGATCCCGAGTCGTTCGACCTAGGCGAGGCCCTCCGCGAGTTCCTCGCGCTCAACAACATCAAGGAGCGCGTCCAACTCGTCATCGAGGAAGCGCCCGTCATGGCGGACCGCCCGAAACTGACGAGCGCTCTGGGCCACCTCATCGCTCGGTTCTACTTCGCGGCGCGCGAGCACGAGGACATCGTCGTCTCACTCGTGAGCAAGCCGGGGGGGCCAGTCGAGGGCTTCATCGGCCTATCGCCTTGTCACCTCCACCCACAGCAACTGATGGAAGAGATGCACATGCCACTCAATGTCGAGGACGTCGGTATCCAGATCGCCTACATCCGCGCGATCATCGAGCGCCACGAGGGCTCGTTCTTCGTCGCTGCCGCGGGCGAATCGAGCGCCGGATTCGGATTCACGCTGCCAAAGAGCCCCAAGGAGGACGCCTGATTGGTCTCACCGCTCGTGTATGTCGCAGACGACGAACCCGAGCTCGCTTCGATGCTAAGCGAGATGCTCGTGGACGCAGGCTACCAAGTGAATGCATCGCCCGACGGCGCCACGCTCCTGCGCAAGGTGAGTGAAAAGCGCCCTGATCTCATCCTGCTTGACATCAACATGCCAGGCGTGACGGGCTGGGACGTGAAACGCCGGCTCGATGAGGACGCGCGCAGCGCTGGCATCCCGGTCATAGCCGTGACGGCACAAGGCGGCGCGAGCATCGAGGCCAGCGCGCTCAGGGCGCTTCACTTCGCGGACTTCGTGCGCAAGCCCTTCCGCATCGCCGACCTCCTGGACCGCGTGCAGAAAGCGCTGGACGCGACGAGGCAATAGGAAAAGCCCTTCCCCCCGCTCCGCCGTCGCCCTCGCCATGAGCACACGAGTCGCCATGGTCGGCGCGAGCATGACGCGCTTTGGCGTGCGCCCCGAGAGTCCCAAACGTCTCTTCGCGGAAGCCACGGCCGACGCATTCGCGAGCGTGGAGAAGAGCATGGATGCACGCGACGTCCAGGAAGCATGGGTCGGAAGCATGGCGTTCGGGGGTTGGCAGTTTGGCAACACGGCCGCCTACCTCATCGAGCAAGCCGGGCTCCCCGGCATCCCCGCGCAGCGCGTGGAGAACGCGTGCGCGTCCTCGGGCTTCGCGCTGCGCGATGCCGTGCTCGCCATCCGCAGCGGAGCGTGCGACGTCGCGCTCGTGGGTGGTCTTGAGAAGATGAACGACATCAGCGGTCTTCACAAGCGCTACTGGCTCGGCGTTTCCGGTGACACCGCGTGGGAACGGATGGCGGGCGCGACCTTCCCAGGAGTGTACGCGATGATGGCGTCCCGGCACATGCATGAGTTCCGCACGCAAGCACTGGACCTTGCGAGCGTCGCCGTGAAGAACCACGCGAACGGCGCAAAGAACCCGCACGCGCAGTTCCAGCGCGCCATCACGCTGGAGAAAGCGCTCGCGAGCCCAATGGTCGCAAGCCCACTCACCATGTTCGACTGCTGCTCGACCACGGACGGAGCCGCCGTGCTGCTGCTCGCGAGCGAGGGTCACGCTCGCAAGTACACTGACACGCCCATCTGGGTCGATGGCTCCGGCGCCGCGACGGACATGCTCGCGGTGCACGACCGCCCGAGCATGACGACGCTCCCCGCGACCGTGAAAGCCGCAGGAGTGGCCTACGCGGAGGCGGGCGTGAGCGCGACCGACATCGACCTGGCAGAAGTGCACGACTGCTTCACCATCGCCGAGGTCCTCGCGACCGAGGACCTGGGCTTCTGCGGGAAGGGCGAGGGTGGTGCCTTCGCGCGCGAGGGACGCGGCGCCATCGGACGTGACGTTGCGGTGAACTCGAGCGGTGGACTCAAGGCGAAGGGCCACCCCTTGGGCGCCACTGGTGCTGGCCAAGCAGTCGAGGTCTTCGAGCAGCTCCACGGAAAGGCCGGCGGTCGCCAAGTGAGCGGCGCCGAGGTCGCGCTCACGCACAACGTAGGCGGCAGTGGCGCCACGTGCGCTGTCCATGTGTATAGGAGGGGATGAGACGTGAACGGGATCTCTAGCATCGCACTCGCGCGCCCCTCGCTCGTCGTAGGTGCCAAGGAGATCGCCGAAGCATGGGGCCGAATGCCCCGCGGTATCGAGCATGTCCGCGTGCCCGCCTGGGACGAGGACGGCACGACGCTTGCCATCGACGCCGCGAAGGAAGCACTCGGCCGCGAGAGCGGCTCGGCACTGCGCGTCATCCTCGCGAGCGGCGTCGATGCCGCTATCTTGGCGGAGGCGCTGGGCGCGCATCACGCGCGCGTGCTATCGGTGGCCGGCGGCATCGAAGCGCTAGAGGCCGCGCTGCGCTTGGTCGATGCGCCTGCCCTCTGCGTCGTCAGCGTCGTTCCTGCTTCAGCACCAGGCTCAGACGCGCGCATCGAGGAAGCAGCCGGGGCAGCCGCGTTCCTGGTGACGGCAGATGGGCCTCTCCAACTCATCACGTCCTCCACTTACGTGCGCGCTGCCAGCCCGCGTGGCGAGCTCGACGCGGACGAGCCAACGCGTTTGGCTTCCGAGCGATTCGTCCTCCCCGCGGACGCGCCGCTCTTCGTGGCGGGTCCAGCGGCACTTGCGCGCGTGAAGAGCGTGCGGCCCGCGGTGGACGCGCGCAAGGAATGGGGCGCGCTTGGCGTGCTCGCGCCGCTCGTGCAACTCTTCGAATCATTGCGGCAAGGCGCGCCCAAGGGCGGTTGGTGCGTCGTGGGCGACGCGAGCGCGGAGCGCGCCACCTTCCTCGCTCTCAAGGTCGAGGGCGCAGGCCTCGTCCTCACACCTCCGCCTGAGCGCGCACGCCGCGTGAGTCCCACCCGCGCGCTCGCGGAGTCGCGCGAGCTGTCCCAGGAGCCTGATTCGACGATGGGCGCATACGTCCCGGCCGGCACGTGGGTCGAGGACCTTCCCGCGCGCTTGCGCCTTGTGGCGCAGCAGTGCGAGTCCTGCCGCCGCGTGATGTACCCTCCGCGCGCAACGTGCCCCGATTGTCGCGGCCGCGCGTTCGCCGGCCTCACGCTTCCCCCGACCGCCATCGTGTACGCCGCCACGCGCATCGGCCGCGGTGGAGCGCCCAGCGAGTTCGCTGGGGAGCAAACCCAGACTGGCGCGTTCTGGGTGGGTGTGGTGGAGTGGCCCGAGCAGCGCGTGCGCGTGACGACGCGCCTCATCGGCTACGACGAGCACGGCCCCAACATCGGGGACCCCGTGCGCGCGGTGGTCCGCCGGCTCTTCGAGCAAGAAGGCGCTGTACGTTACGGCGTGAAGTTCGGACCAGTCTAGAGGCTCTAAGGCCGTTCCCGCAGCTCGACGCGGTTCCCGAACGGGTCGTGCGCGTAGAACCCGCGCGTGCCCACGACGTGTGGGGCGTCGTAGTACCGGAAGCGCGCCTTGTCCAGCGTCATGCGCATGGCTTCGGCCTTGTCCACGCGGAAGCGCGCTTGCGGTGTGTCGTTGGCCGGCTTGAAATCGGTCTTGGGCACGACTTTGAAGATGCCCCCGTCGGTCTGGAACCACAGCCCCTTCTCGCCGGGCGGCTTCATGGTCTCGCGCAGGCCCAAGAGTTGGCCGTAGAAGCGTCTGCCCTCGGCTTCCTGGCCCGGGGGCATGTAAACGACTTCGCCGTCTTCCTTGGTGATGACCTTGGGCACGCTTCCGACAGGGCGGACTCCGCGGAAGAACCCAAGCCAAAGCGCTCAAGCGACCCCACCGCATCGCCGCGAGCGTGGGCCTTCTCGCGTCCCTTGCCGGCTTCTCGCTGAGCGTGATCTCCACGCTGGGGTACACTGGGCTTTTCCTGCTCATGGTGGGCGAGAGCATGGTGCTCCCCATTCCAAGTGAGGCGGTGCTTCCCTTCGCGGGGTTCCTCGCGAGCGATGGCCGCTTCACGCTGCTGGCGGCGTGGGGAGTGGCCACGTTCGGCACGCTCGTCGGCTCCCTTCTTTCCTACGCGCTTGGCGCATATGGCGTGCGCCCCCTCCTTGAGCGGTGGGGCAAGTACGTGTTCGTCACGCGCCACCACATCGAGGTGACGCATGCGTTCTTTGAGCGCAAGGGAGGCGGCATAGGCATCTTCTTGTCGCGCTTCGTGCCAGTCGTGCGCCACCTCATCAGCATCCCCGCTGGTAGCGCGCGCATGCCGCTCGCCCCGTTCTGCGTCGCAACGGTGTTGGGAGGCGGTGCGTGGAACCTGATCCTCCTTTACGCTGGCTATCAATTCGGCAGCCACTATGAGGACGTAAGCGCATTCGTGGAGCAGTACAAGTGGCTCATCCTTGGGGCGGCGATCGTCCTTGCGTCCGCTGCGCTCGTGGTGTGGAAGATGAGGACGAAAAGAGAGAACGCGGGTTGACGCCGGGGGAGAGCCCCCCGGACCACTCACTTACCCACGGTTCTTGATCGAGATGACTTCGACGATCTTGACCGCGAGGTCGTCGCTCACGTCGAGCGACTTCTGGATCTTCTCGAGGAAGCGCTTCTCTTCGGGGGCGACGACGCCGTCCGCGAAGAGGAGGTCCGTCGCGACGGCGAAAGCCGTTTGCTTGAGCTTGGGGGAGATGGCCGCCGCGGAGAGCGTCATGAGCTGCTCGACGCCCTGCGTGCGCACGATCTTGATGAGCTTCTCGAAGATCTTGTTCATGTCACGGTTGCTCATGCTGCTGTAGATGCTCATGCGGGACAATGTCGTGCCCAGGCCCGCCGATTCCTCTTCCGTGATGACGCCGTCGGCCGCGACCGCGCAAAGCACGATGCCCGCCATGCCCTCGGGTTCAGTGAGTTTTTCCGTGCTGCTGGTCCCAAGCACCTTGTCGAAGAGGCCCATGTCGTCTTTCCTCGGCCGCGGGGAAGCCGAGGCGGTACAAGAAGGTTAGGGCGTCACGCCACCCGGAACTCAGCTGTTTCGCCCGCGAGCACCTTACGCACTTGGTCGGCCACCATCTGGCCTGCCTTCTGCTGCGCTTCGAGCGTGCTTGCGCCCAAGTGCGGCGTGAAGTGGACGCTCGGGAGCGCCGTGAGTGGGGACTCCTTCATGGGCTCCGCCTCGAACGTGTCGAGCGCGGCGCCCGCGAGCTTCTTCGCGACGATGG